>JBNKOV010001138.1:0-1083 GCA_050294955.1 Holophagae bacterium | reverse complement strand
GATGGTCAGAAGCGCCTGAGCGTTCTCCAATGGTGGTATGGTGGTGATGGGGCAATCAGGTTCACCACGTTGCACCCTCGAGGGCCGGGGAGTCTGGAGCTCCCCCCTCCGCCCAAGGCCGTGTCACCCTCGTTGGAGGATTCCTTGTGCATGGTGTGCACAAATGGTGGTCCACTGTGCACCATTCCTACGAATATGGCATCTGAGTCATTCCCTCGTGAGAAAGACTTTCGTTAACAAAGCGGTCGACGGTGAACTCCAAGCTCCCAAAGCAGATGGTTTCACCCAGGGTGAATCCAACACCAGTCAGGGTGTTGCCATCGACAACGATGATGGGTTTCGGTGAAGGAACCATCAAAATGTTCAGAGGAAAGCATGCTACAAATCCCCCATCCTGGCGCGCCAACTGTTGGTGTTTTTTGCACCAGCAAGAACAGGGTGGTCCAGATTGTGCCTTCTAGTTCTGAGATGGTCTTATGAACTACAAAGTACACTATGATCTATCCTGGTTCAGACCCCTCCTTGGAGGTAATAGCCCTACGTCCAGTGGTTTGATATTGAAGATGAACAATGGTTACAATAGGGTGAGTAGGGAGCTCAAGAAGTTCATGAAGTAAAAGGGGAAATGTTCTCGTACCTCATGCTTGGAGGGTAGGGGGGCTTTTATAGACCAGGAGGCGGTCGGATAACTATGAACTAATTACTTTTACATCGAGGAGAAGATTTACATGACCAGTGGGGCCTAGACTTGAAATGGTTGGTTCGTAGAGGTCGGTTGGGGCTACCAAGGCATTCATATTGGTTCCAGAGTCTTCTTCTTACCGCCTGGATGTTCTTTTCGGCTCCCAGGAATTATTGGCAGTGAGGTGGAAGATGCTCGGGATGATTCTTGGAAAGGTAGCTTCACGAAGTGGCTTTACTTGGCGGCTAAGTCTTCCCACATGGGGGTTGATGTGGATGGGCAAGCCTGCACTCTGCACCATCCTAAGTTCTGCAGCTGGCAGACATTGGTGTAGTGCTTCCTGACAGGCGCTGCCCTATTTTGTCATGCTACAGTGGTCGGTGGCACCTTTCCACGGGTGC
>JBNKOV010001137.1:0-1094 GCA_050294955.1 Holophagae bacterium | reverse complement strand
AATGCCTGGCGAAAACTTAAACAGAAACCCCAATAATTTTTTCATGAGAGCGCTCCTTCGTTAGCGCGAATCACATGAGGGAGCACCTGTTGTAAAATGGGGTCAGGATCATCTTTCAAGCCTTTAAGCGTTTCCAGAACCTCGGGATGCGGGTAAATGACCTGGCTCAACATGGCAGCGGCGTAGGCTCGATGGATATCTCGAATGCGGACAAGGGTTTCATCGCCTTCGTCCGACACTTCCATACGATCATCTGGGCAAAGCTCCATCAGGGCTTTGGGGTGCATGCCCAGCGGCGCAGCCAGCGCTGCGGCGGGCGCCCAGATGCTCTCTCTATTCGTTTCCTGCAACTCGTTGAGAAGGTAGACGCGAAGCTCATCCAGAAAATGGTTTTCGAAGGCCAACAGGGTCTTGCATTGACGGGCCAGGTTTTCCCGAGCCTCCGGCTCATCTGGGATGAGGTATGCCTGCTGGCCCGCAACAACCTCTTTAATTTCTTCGATAAACGGAAGCCATTGATCACCAATCACATCCCGGTACAATTCCACCAGATTGGATTTGTAGGTGAGAACGCCAGCGTTCCGACCGATGAGGGCCGCGCTGATGGCGAGGCAATTGGTGAGCAGCATTTTAGTGGTTTTAATATAGGTTCCATCGGCTAACCGAGCGCGTCGGGAATCATAGCCCCCAAATGGCTCTTCCGGCTTGGGAAAATCGAGGGGATATTTCAAATAAGGCGGGTTTTGTCTAGCTCTAAAAAGGTTGGAAAGCGGCAGTTGCATAGCCCAATGCTTAAATCCTACCGGATCTTTGGGCATCTGGTCCCGAACATCCTCTCCAAAAAGACAGCGGGTCTCCTTCACAACCATGGGCATGCCGGTCCTGCGCATGGTGATTTGATCACAGGGCTTGGGGTCCAGGCTGTAATGGGTCAGTTTCTGACAATAGCCTCGAAGCTGGTTAAGTCGTTTGTAATCTGATTGGGAAAGGGAATCTTTGAAGATAATATACAGATCCACGTCACTGTCGGGACGCGCGCTTCCCAGGGCGTAACTGCCGCCCAGGAATACAGAAAGAATTCGATTGGGAAAACA
>JBNKOV010001136.1:0-1099 GCA_050294955.1 Holophagae bacterium | reverse complement strand
CTTGAAGGGCGAGATTCCGTGAGAAACGTTTCGGAGGCGGCCCGAGTCGAGTTCTGGAATGTTTTTAAGATTAAGGATCTATCTTCCTGTGAAGAATGCATTAAGGCTTTAAAAGAATTGGGCGCTGATATTCGGGAAGAGAAGCAGGCCTTGAGAACCCTAAAGGCCGAGTTGGATATTGCCGATTCTCGTGATTTCAATGGCGAGGGATCTCTGGTGGATCAACTGCGATTCCAATTTTTTCAAGCTTTTAAGAGCGGCCAGTTGAGGCTGTGCCAGAAATACTTGTCTGAGCTGCAGTTGCTGGATGCGGAAGTGGAGTCTGAAGAAGAAGCCGTGGATCTGCTGGTCGCCAGACAACAAAGAACCTGATTACACAGGCATGGGAGTTTTGATTATGCGTCTTATATTTTTGATTATCTCTATATTCATCTTTTCAGTTTCCGGTCTGTCTGCAGGGGAAAACAATTTCGCGATTGCCCTGCATGGGGGCGCTGGTGCGATCAGTAAGAAGAACATGACTCCCGAAATGGAAAAGGCCTATCGCGAGATTTTGGAAAAGGCGCTGCGGGCGGGATATGAGGTTCTGGAAAAGGGCGGCGCCTCCCTGGACGCGGTGGAAAAAGCGATTAACATCATGGAAGACTCGCCCCTGTTCAACGCTGGCAAAGGGGCTGTGTTCACCCACGAAGGAACCAATGAGCTGGACGCTTCCATCATGGATGGCAAGACCTTGAACGCCGGAGCTGTTGCGGGCGTCAAGAAGATCAAGAATCCCATTAGCCTGGCGAAGGAAGTCATGAACCATTCTCCCCATGTCATGTTGGTGGGCGAAGGGGCCGAGCAATTTGCAAAAGAGCGAAAGATTCCCTTCACCGATCCGTCCTGGTTCTATACAGAGCGCCGATGGCAGTCTCTTCAGAAGATCCTGAACAAGAAAGAAGGGGAAGAAGTCAGCCAGGACTCCAAACATGGAACCGTTGGGGTGGCGGCGTTAGATAAGCACGGGAACCTGGCGGCGGGCACCTCGACCGGCGGCATGACCAACAAGCGTTTTGGCCGGGTTGGCGATTCTCCGGTGATTGGCGCGGGAACCTAC
>JBNKOV010001135.1:0-1106 GCA_050294955.1 Holophagae bacterium | reverse complement strand
GACCTAAAATGAGTAAATTGTGAACTTAATTATTTAATCACTTGCTTGTTTACTCACTTGTACAAACTGAGTTCTTAGTTGCATATATGAGCGTTTGGCAAAGCACACTATCTCGAACTGTGGTTGCTCTTGTTGAGATGATGTCTAGCGAGTTTATATGCTTGTTTTGGATGAGATAGGAGTCTTATGCTTGTGGTGGCTTGCTTAATGTGCTTTATTCACTCATGCCTATCTTAGCTCATGGCTACTTGCTTGTTATCTTGTTATGGTCTCCTTATGTGGATTCACACTTATTTTGCATGTCTTGGCTTGGTGATGGATATAATTGCTCAAATACATGCTTGTATGCCTTGTGAAGCACCCTAATTTTGATTCTCATGCATAACATCTCGTTCTTCTCTTGGTTTGTGTTTGATGAGTTCATTGTCAAAGGGGGAGAGTATGTGCACAAAGTTGGTAGAACTCTTGCTAATCGGGTGGATGAGAGAAGAAACATGATAAATGACTATCTAAGGGGGAGAGCTTGTATTGAGAATATTAGGGAGAGTTGATTTCAAGGGGAATATTGATTTTGAGCTTTTGCTTTGGTTTTGAGTTTTTCTTGCCCTTTTTGTGATTTTGCCGTTTTTCATGACTTTTGTTGACAAACAAATCATCTTGTTAATCCTTTGGTTTGCCTTCTTGTCTTCTTTCCATTCGAATTGCTTGAGTGATTAATTGTCTCTATTGATTCTATAGGTTGCATGCATAGATTGTTGTATTTTTGGTCAATTTCTTACAATTAATCTTATATGCAATCTTGAGTAGCTCTAAGTTAGTGTCGAACTCATCGGAGCTTTTCACAAGTTTCTATCCTGAGAAAACCGGAGTGTCCGGTTTGTCAAACCAGATTGTCCAGTTTTGGAGTTTGAGTTCTTGAGTAGATTCTTTGTGAATCTACTTCTAGAGGTTCTCCAGGTTATGGTTATATCTTAACCTGTCTCTTAGTCAAAATAGTCGTGTCTTTGAATTCATACTCGAAACCTCCAGCCGGACATTGTCTGACTGAAGGTTTCTATCTCACAATTTGATGAAGTGCTTGCAGGATTAATTTTTAATGATCGCCT
>JBNKOV010001134.1:0-1110 GCA_050294955.1 Holophagae bacterium | reverse complement strand
AGCTGTAATGCTAGATGCTGAAAAATGTATTTACACAACATTTAAAATTTTCCCCTTTAGGGGATGTTACCAAAATTCCTGCTCCTGCACCATGAGGATGTAAGAACCCATCAAAGTTGATAGTCCAATATTCCGGCTCTCTTTCTTTGGGTGGAGTCTATGTTTTTGTCCACTAGGCCACAAAGTCACTTAGAGCTTGAGCCTTGATTATTGTCCTTGACTTGTAGACGATGTTGTACATAGACAACTCAATGGTCCATTTAACAATTTTCCCGGTTGCTTTCTTGTTGTTTAGTATTTCACCTAGAGTCAATGATGTGTGGACCTCTATCTGGTGCGCCAGAAAATAATGGGATAGCTTATGAGACATGATCAGTAATGCATAAGCAAGCTTCATGATATGAAAATACCGCGTCTTGGAATCACTCGACACTTCACTGATGAAAATACACAGAATATACACTTCTCATGGTTCAGCTTCATTTTGAATTTTCTCAGGTTGTTGAATTTGTCTGCTAGGTCAGAGATAAGTCTCTCATCTTCCCAAGTCTTGATGACCACATCGTCAACATACACTTTAGCGTTGCGCCCAAGCTGTGAATGTAGACACCATTGTATACGCCGCTAGTAAGTTGCGCCCATGCTTTTTAGTCTGAAGGGCATAGTTGTATAACAAAATGCACCAAATGGGGTGATGAAGGATGTCTTGATTTGGTCTTCTACTTTGAGGAAAATCTGATGATAGCCTGAGTAACAATCAAGAAAAATCAGAAGGCTGCAACCGACTGTGGAGTCCACGACTTGGTCGATTCGAGGCAGGCAGAACATATCTTTTTTGCATGCCGTATTGAGATCAGTAGAATCAACACACATCCTCCAATCTTTATTCTTTTTAGGTACAAGTACGGGATTGGTGAGCCAATCTGGGTGGTACACATCTTTAATGAAACCAGCATCTCACAACCTAGTTATCTCTTTCTTTATTGCATCCTACTTATCTTGGGTGAAATGGCAGAGTCATTGCTTGACAGGCATGGCTGGTGGATCCAAATGAAGTTCGTACTCAATCAATTCCTAAGGAACACCAGGCATACCAGTAGGCTTCCATGC
>JBNKOV010001133.1:0-1112 GCA_050294955.1 Holophagae bacterium | reverse complement strand
GCTATTGCGCTTTTCCGGGCGATTGAGAGTCACGTGGAGCACAGCATCGCGCGCCTCCACTTCCAATGTAACAAACGACATGCACAAGCTCCTTTTATCAACCAACCCCGGGCCAGCATCCGAGGGTTGGAAACGCAGGAATTGGACTCAAGAAAAATGAATAAAGCAAATGAATAAACCAAAACCAGCGCCAACCCCTTATCATAATCGAAAACCCCAATATAGTAACCCCCGGTTTTGTGAGGAATCTTACATCAGGCAAATTTCCAACTCAACGGTCCGGTGTCTCGCGGCCCGCTGCCCGGTGTATCGTGGGGCGCTGTCCCGCGCAGTTGGCACATCGCAAAGAATGAACATTAGCCAAGAAAGGGGTGCAGCAGGAAAACCATAATAAAAAATGGAACACCACATTAGCTTGGTCTGTATCCCAGTAGATGGAAAATAAGCCTGCAAATTAGCCTAGCAAGCCGCTCAGGGTTGAACTTTGACTGCCTCTCAAATCTGGGATGCAGATAAAGGCTAATTGGGGTTCCGGCTGCTATTTCAGCTATCTGCCTTCGGGCTTTCTTAATGGCCAGGTCTCCTTTTTGGGGTTTCTTCTACGCGGGACAGCGTCCGAACGCGGCCCGCCCGCGCTACACAGGACGGCGGACCGCCCATACCATACCGCACCACAAAGCCTTGTGCAATGATCCGCCAAATTGTATAATTGAGTTATTGTAAATTTGCTTTATAGGGCAAGCTAGTATATGACCGAAAATAGTGACCCAGCTTTCCATGTCTTTCTCTGTCACAATAGTGCGGATAAACCTGCTGTTAAGCAAGTTGCACTGAAATTAAGAGAAATGGGCATCCGGCCCTGGTTGGATGAATGGGAATTGCGGCCCGGCCTCCCCTGGCATGAAATCTTGGAGGCGCAGATTAAAGCGGTCAAAAGCGCAGCAGTGTTTGTCGGTCCATCCGGTATAGGCCCCTGGCAGGATATGGAATTGGCGGCCTTTATTCGCCAGTTTGTGAAGAGAAGATGTCCCGTAATTCCCGTGCTGTTGCCTAACGTCGAGAAAACCCCGGACCTGCCCATCTTCCTAGACGGCATGACCTATATTGATCTC
>JBNKOV010001132.1:0-1132 GCA_050294955.1 Holophagae bacterium | reverse complement strand
ATGCCTCCATCCTTCTTCCAAGAGGATCTGAGCCAAATTGGGGGAGCAGAAGCCGCAACTGAAAAGGTAAGCCAATGGATTACAACGCCTTTCAAGCTTGGGACCGACCCCTTATTTACAACACGACTTTTTAAGCTGGGACCTGAGGATCATATCTTGCTTGTCAACATGCACCATATCATCTCCGATGGATGGTCCATGGGTGTGTTGGCGCGTGAGTGGGAGACAGGATATGAGGCATGCCTGAAAGGTTTGGAGCCCAACTGGGAGCCGCTTCCCATCACTTATTTGGATTATGCAAGCTGGCAGGCCAATCGACCAGCCGAACTTTTAGAGGAGCAAATCAACTGGTGGGTGAAAGAGCTGGCGGATCCGCCTGTATTGAATTTGCCTATAGACAAGCAACGTCCCGCGAACCAGACATTCACAGGCGCAGAATGGCAATTCTCTGGAACACCAGCCCTCGCACAAAAATTGAATGAGAGATGTCGTGAAGAAGGCGTGACGCCTTTCATGTTCACACTGGCCGCGTTCCAGGTTCTTTTGGGTCGCTATTCCGGGCAGGCCGACATCTTCACCGGCACGCCTATTGCCGGACGAAATCGTCCTGAGATCGAGGGGCTTATCGGATTCTTTGTGAATACGCTGGTTATTCGCACGGTGTTGGAGGAAAATCTCAGCTTTGTCGATCTGTTGACCCGAGTTCGTGAAACCACTCTTGAGGCATATGCCCATCAGGATCTTCCATTTGAGAAACTGGTGGAGGAGCTGGGCCAGAAACGAGATCTCAGCCGACCGCCTCTTTTCCAGGTCATGTTCTCTTTGCAGAACAACAGCTCGTCAGGCAATCTGCTGGGTTTGGACCCTTCGGGCATTTCCCCTTATTTTCCAGAGGGAACCGTCTCGGCCCAGTTCGACCTGACCATGGACCTTATGGAATATGATGATCGAATTGTTGGATCGTTGAACTACAACACGGACCTCTTTTCAGAAAATACAGCGAAGCGTCTTGTTCAATGTTTCCAGATGATTCTGGAAGCCATGGTCAGCAATCCCCTAGCCTCCTGGACGGCTTGCTCTTTGTTGGACGACCAAGAACGCAAAATCATGTTGCAGACCTGGAACCAGACTG
>JBNKOV010001131.1:0-1156 GCA_050294955.1 Holophagae bacterium | reverse complement strand
CACCCTAGGTGATAGCGTTAGCATTAACTGAATAGGTGGAAGGAAACAAGGGGTTGTGTAGAGAGATTACAAGTGATAATGCTAGCAAGAAAACTTCCTTACTTCAACACTAAGACTCTTACTCTAAACTTAGCAAACTTGGAACTTGGAGAAGGATTCAGAGACTTTCCCTTCATTCTTTTCCAAAGTTCCTTTTATTTTTTATTTTTTGAAATTTTTGATTTTATGACATGCAATGATGGGAAACAAAAACATGCTGTGGAAAAGGAGTAAATAAAAATATGGTGGATGAAAGGGAGAGAGATAAAAATTAAATATGCAAATGGTGGAAGAAGGGCAAAAATGAAATGTGAGATAACTACCGGTTTATTCTCCCGGCGAGAGCGTCACATTTTAGGTCTGTGAGCAAGACCGTCTCCATACCTAAAGATTTAGGTCACCAGTGTGATTGGAGAACTTGTCACAGGAGATGTGGCATTCTTGATGGATCGAGAAAAATTCTCGGTTGTGCTAGACTTCTTATCCTTACCGACTCCTCCCAGAGATCCTTCAGCAGGTTTTGGAGCCTTTTCCTTGAACACAGTGAAGATGGACCTGACATTCTCTTGAACAGGGGTCTTAGAAGAATCCCCATTACTTTGACTTGGAAGTGCTGCAGAGATTTGCTGAATCTGCGTCTCTAACATCTTATTAAAGCTCAGCTTGTTCTATGTAACTACTGTGAAGCTGTCCATGATGGCATTGATATTCTCCAAAAGCTTGTCAGTGGCATGAATCTTTTTGCCAACTTCATCATTTATCCTTACCTGATCCCTGATGATATCTCTGAGAGAGGGCTCATTTCTGTTGAAATTCTGCCCATTACCACCCTGTTGGCGGTTGTCGAACGGGAAACTGGGTTTGTTCCACCTAGCATTGAAGCCTTGATTAGGATGAAAACTGTTGTTGGAATTACCAATGAAGTTGACGTCCTGGGGGACCGTCGGGCAGTTGATGCCCATGTGGCCCATTTCTCTGCACTCTTCACACGTTACTCTGGCATCGACCATTTTGAGATGATCGAGGCCCAGGTTCTCAAGCTTCTTCATAAGAAGATCAATCTTGGCGGTGAGCATGTCCACCTCTTCAAGCTGGTGAACCTTGTGGGTGCAGGTCT
>JBNKOV010001130.1:0-1159 GCA_050294955.1 Holophagae bacterium | reverse complement strand
CTTGATCGCCCCCGTGCGTGTTTTTTGGACCACACTAGGTTCCTCCTCCTCCTCCTCGCCTTAGCCATCTCCTCCTCGAGTTCCTTGTTGAGCGCCCTCCTCTCTGACTCGGGCAGATCCTCCATTGCCACGCCGATCATGTTGTGAGGCCCGACCTCGGTCCAAGCACCACTCTCCTTTGGGTTGGTCATAGCTTCAATAAATCAGCGTAGATCACCAATTATTTAGTGAAACTTGGAGCAATGATCAACACGTGAACGTCATCCCCATCAGAGTCGCTAAAAATATGTTCGCACAGAAACTTGATGGCTCACGTGGAACGGGATAAACCTTGTCTCGTAAGGTTAGTCCGGATGCTTTTCTCTTCAAAGCAACAAAGGCAAGCGAAACAACTAAGTAAAACTAAGAAAACTAGTAAATGCATAAAAAAGAGAAGTGTTTGATTGATTGCTTGCTGTCCCTATGCGCATTCACCTTGGGTTTATATACACAACTCAACCCCTATCTCTTTACAACTTTTCAAACCGACTTCTATCTCTTTACAACTCGACTTCTTGATTACAAAGACTCTATCTTGCTAACTTCATCTACTTGAACTCTAGCTTGATCACTACTTGGACTCTAACTTGACTTGGCCTTCAATCTTGGCTCAATTTCTTCCTCAACTTGATATTTAAACTAAACCTAATTCTTTGATCCTTTTCTTGGCTTAGACTCCTTGATTTAAACCAACTCAAACGCTTGATCTTTATCCTACTTAATCTTAATTTTAACTGAGTCCTTTATCTTAGAATTCTCCTTGGCTTGGACTCCTTTAGATCTCCTCCTTCAACTCGGATTGACCCTTTTTATTTGACTCAGATTCAACTTCATCTCCTTGTTGAATCAGTCTTGTATAAACTTGATGTTCCCGTGTACAAAAAGGTCTCTTACCCGAAGCAAAGAAGTCTCCTTGTTTTGCACATTTTTGTCTTGCCCGACCTCCTTACCCGATTTCTTTCCCGGACGCTTACCTGGATTCTTACCTGAGATTGTGCCCGATTCCTTACCTGAGTCGCTACCCGGAACCTTACCCGAGTCACAACCCGAGTCCTACCCAGACACATACCCGATCCGGTTAACCCGGCCTTACCCGAGAGCTTACCCGGCCGGGTAAAAT
>JBNKOV010001129.1:0-1187 GCA_050294955.1 Holophagae bacterium | reverse complement strand
ATGAAAGAGATAAAGGAAGATCTTGCCCAATTTCGCAAGAGCCTGGGAACAGGCCAGGAGGGGTTGTCTCGACTGGCGGCCCAGGCGCTCTATTGCCGCCTGTGGAAACCCCTGGAAGATTTTGTAGGAGACAAACAAACCATCTACATCTCCCCGGACGGCCCCCTGCATCTCTTGCCATTCGGAGCCCTGCTTAATGAAGATGGCGACTGGTTGGCCGCCACGGCGGAACTCACTCTGGTCACCACCCCGGCGGATCTCTTAACACCGCCTCAAACCGAAAAAGCCAGTGGGGATCCTGTTCTGGTGTTCCACCCCGATTACGAGGCCCTGCCAATAGATCCCGCCGCAAAAACCATCAACCCCAGCGGTCGCCTTTTCAATGCTTTACCGGGAACCGAGGAAGAGGGAGAAGCTCTCAAGGCGCAATTCCAGGCTCGGGGAATAAACCCCCAGGTTTATCGAGATGAAGCCGCAACAGAAGCAACCATCTCCAGGCTGAAATCTCCGTCCATATTACATCTCGCCACCCATGGGTTCTACTTGCGCAATCCGCCCGAACCGGGACGAGGCGGACCCATGAGGTGGATGTCCTTAAACCCTGATGAAGACCGCAACCGTGATGTGGTGGAATATAAGCCTAATCAACTCCCTCTGTGGGACCGGCCTATGCTGGCTGCGGGTCTGGCTTTAACCAGCGCCAACGCAGCGGGACGGGGCCTGGTGAGCGGGGATGAAACCGATGGCATTCTCACCGGTCTTGAAGTTTTGTCCATGGACTTGCGAGGAACCCAACTGGTCACCCTATCGGCTTGCCAGACCGCTTTGGGAGAAATGACCCAAGGCGAAGGCGTCTACAGCCTGAATCGCGCCTTCATGGAGGCGGGAGCCAGGGCCGTTTTGTCCACCCTATGGGCCGTAGACGACGAAGCCACCGCCCAATTCATGAAACATTTCTACCAACACTACCTGAGCGGCCAATCCGCCCGAAAAGCCCTGGCCTTAACCCAGGCCTATTTCATGAACCACGAGACATGGTCCCACCCCTACTACTGGGCGCCCTTCCTCGTGTTCGGGGACTGGCGCTGAGGAACAAGACATGATCAGAACAGCATTGGGGATCCTCTTCCTCGCGACCATCACCTTGGCCCAGACGACGCCGCGGCCCGAGGTCAAGACGACGCTCT
>JBNKOV010001128.1:0-1242 GCA_050294955.1 Holophagae bacterium | reverse complement strand
AAAGGCAAAAGGCGCGACCTACGCGAAATGGGGCGGGTTCCTTTCTGATGTAGATCAGTTTGACCCGCTCTTCTTCAATATCGCGCCCCGAGAAGCAGATCTCATCGACCCTCAGGAACGGCTGTTTTTGGAGTGCGTGTGGCGCACGGTGGAAAACGCGGGGTATTGTCGCAGTCGCATGGACCGAAGCGTGGGGGTATTTGTTGGGGTCATGTACGACGATTACCGCCTGATCGGTTCCGACGCCGCCTTTAGAGGGAAACCTCTTGCAACCGGTTCCACCAACGCCTCCATTGCCAACCGCATCTCCTACTGGTTCAATTTCACCGGACCCAGCCTGGCTCTGGACACCATGTGTTCATCCTCTTTGACCGCCATTCATCTCGCCTGCGACAGCATTCGAAGAGGGGACTGCCAAACCGCTCTGGCGGGCGGGGTCAACCTCTCGCTTCACCCCAACAAATATCTGCTTTTGGGTCAGGGTCAGTTTGCATCTACAGACGGGCGCTGCCGTAGTTTTGGCGAGGGCGGAGATGGATACGTGCCGGGCGAGGGCGTAGGCGCTGTCTGGTTGAAACCCCTGAGCAAAGCCCTTGCAGACGGCGATTTTATCCATGGACTGGTGCGGGGCAGCGCCATCAATCATGGGGGCAAGACCAACGGTTACACTGTGCCCAACCCACAAGCTCAAAGCGGGGTGATTCAACAGGCCCTCACCCGATCTGGCCTGAGTCCTCAGAGCATTACCTATATGGAAGCTCACGGCACCGGCACCTCTTTGGGCGATCCCATTGAAATCACCGGAATGGGACGGGCTTTCAAAGACAGCAACATGGTCTGCTGCCCAATCGGGTCAGTGAAGTCCAATGTGGGTCATTTAGAAGCAGCGGCTGGGATTGCAGCGGTGGCTAAAACAGTCCTACAAATGCAACACGGACAATTGGTTCCCTCCATCCATTCCAGAATCTTGAATCCCCATATCAAATTTGAGAAGACACCCTTCAAAGTACAGCAGGAATTGGCGTCCTGGGAGCCGAAACGAGACGAGCAGGGCAGGGCGTTGCCATATCTGGCCGGGATCAGTTCGTTTGGGGCCGGGGGTTCCAACGCCCATCTTATTTTGGAGGCCTACCCTATCGAAAATCGACAGGCAGTTCCTGTTCTTCCCAATGCAGCTCTGTTGTCCGCAAGGGATGAAGTTCAGTTAAAACAACAGGCCCAGGCGCTTTTAAAACGGTTGCA
>JBNKOV010001127.1:0-1260 GCA_050294955.1 Holophagae bacterium | reverse complement strand
GCTTTGATCTGTCGGTCTAGCATGCGACCCGCAACCCCATGACCTCGCATGGAGGCGTCTACCGCCACCTGCCAGACAAAAAGCGTGTCAGGCCTGTCTGGCAGGATGTAGCCCGTGGAGGCTCCCACCAGACGTCCGTTCGCCCAGGCCAGCATGCAGGTGTCCGCGAAATGGTTGCATAGCAGGATGTAGGCGTAACTGGAGTTGACGTCCAAATTGCCAGTGGATTTGACAATTCGCCACAAATCTCCCCCATCGCAAGCCCTTGGTTTTGCAAATTCCAGATGTTCAACGTGTTCTTGTTTCATAGAATTCCTATGCCGACGCCAACAGGGGAACGCGGTTCATAACCCCTTGTATTTCTTGCCAGGTGGGTCCGAAGTAATCGCAAGAATCGCTTTTCTCCAGCAGCAGGCCATGCATGTCGGAAACCAGATCGTCAACCTTCCCGTGATCCAGGAACAGGGTGATGTCCTGGGTTCCCGTATTGCCCAGTGAACGCAAGCGTTGGTGGTCCAAGCTATTCATGACAACCCCCAAGTCGGTGTAGAGTTCGTTGGGGCTGGGTCCCACCAGACTGAGCGAGGATATCTCGGTCTCAACCTCGGTTCGGGAGGTCTGATTGAGTTGGTTCACCAGGGCGTCCATTTCATGATCTTCGATGGGCGACAACATGGGGTCGATCACAGTTTGGATCTGGCTATTGTTGATTGCGCAGGAGTCCACCAGCAGGCCATGGTCCCGAATCTGGCCTGTGAGGTTGGACAACACGGCCATGGGATCCTTTTGCTCTGTGCCGGTGCGCATCAAGAACAAGCCGGACCGCGCGGTAAGCGCGTGCAGAGACGGGCTGGCGTCGTTGTCGGTTTCAGGGCCGATGACAGTGCCCGGTATCTCAGGGTTGGACGTACATTTTATATAAATGGGAATGCCGTTCTTGTGAGCCGGCGCAACACAACGTGGGTGCAGAACCTTGGCGCCCGTTGTCGCCAGGGCTTTGGCGCCCTCGTATCCCAGACTTCGAATCAACCGGGCGTTTGAGACGCGGTGTGGATTGGCGGTGAACATGCCGGGCACATCCGTCCAGATCTCCAAACGCTCTGCTTCCAGCCTGGCGGCCAGGTACGCGGCGGAGGTGTCGGAGCCGCCTCTTCCCAACAGCGCCGTTTCTCCTTCTGGTGTTTTAACTATAAATCCCTGAGTTACATGCAGCGGGCCGCTTTCTGACAACTCCGCCTGTAGGCGCCGATCAGGGTTGTG
>JBNKOV010001126.1:0-1262 GCA_050294955.1 Holophagae bacterium | reverse complement strand
TGATTTCCGGTATTTTTTCCCGTGCAGCCTTATAATTGCCTGTAATACATGCTGATACCACATAAGACAGGGACAGGCCGAAGACGGTTTCTGTATCCTGCTTCCGGGCATGAAAATCAATGGCCTTCTGCAACCAGATTACCGCATTTTCGTCTTGTTTAAGTTGTTTGCAGGTATTGGCCGCATTGGCTGGATACAGATATTTTTGGGGATTAAATTCCATTGCCATCTGATAGGCTTCAAGTGCACTCTGATAGTCCTCCGATTTGAATGCCTGATCACCCAAATAGTTAAAAAGAAAAGCAACTATGGCTTTGTTCCCAACAGTTCCTCTTGCCGGCCAAACTTGAATGGTGGCATTCGGGTCTCCCGGATTTTGTAAAACGTTTGCCGCGCCCCCATGACCCAAGTCCAAATTCGGAACCAGAATGATGGCTTTTTCCGCTTCTACCAATGCTGCGGCTGGATTGTTTTCTTCCAAGAATTTTTTAGCTCTGGCTACATGAATCAACGCCTGGTGCTCATCACGCCAGGTTTGATAATCCTCCTGGGAATTGTCTCCTGGCGATATAACCAGGTTCCCTTTACGCCACTGACAGGATTCGCTTTCATTACTTCTAAGCAGGATTGAATAGACACCGTTTTCCTCTAAAACCACGTCATAGATTTTTTCGGGTTCAGACAAATTGCGCGGTATGAAAAGTTGAAGGCCCGTTGGGGTCTGTTGCAATTTGGCTAAGATCTGGTCCGGGAAGCGTAGATAACCCAGAGTTGGCGATTCCAACATGGCTGTGATCACCATTTTGGGTTTGGGATCTTCGCATGGACCCTGCCAGGCCTTTATGTCCAGCTCGCCCTGATAGAACCGGGCCTCGTCTGCCAGGATCATGGAACCTAATAGACTGATCATCATCAAACAGAATGTTCCAAGTTTCATTTTTCCTCCACTTTTTTGCATGTTTGCCATGGGCCGGGGTTCTACTGGGACTTTAACAAACGGCTCCCCCAGGCGGCGACAAAGAAGGCGCCACCCAAACCCTGGCCCCTCGTTATTTTGTTTTCAGGTTGAGGATGGTTGTGGTCCAGGGTTGTGGGGGCGATGCCTCGGTTTGACCCGGCAGGGTGGGGTTCAGGTAGTGATGGAGTTCTTGAAACAGGGGCAGCAGGCTTCCTGAACCCCTTGCCATATCTCGCGTTCGAGTGGTTTCGCCAAGCAATTTCCAGTTTATGGGCTGGCTTGATGCGAAGATAATGATGTGGTC
>JBNKOV010001125.1:0-1269 GCA_050294955.1 Holophagae bacterium | reverse complement strand
GAGAGAGAAGAATTATGATGGGGCGATAGACACAGCTCGTAAGGCATTCGATTTTTTCCTGAGCGAGGGAAATACAAATGAGGCAATGTTGGCTGAGGTCAGTCTTTCTTTTGCAATGGCATTAAGGGGAGAATTCGAAGAGGCTCTGGCCCATTTGAGGAAGGCAGAGGTCTGGTTTAATAAAACTGATGATTTCCAATTATTGAAATATTGCAGCCTGGCTTGGGTAGCCATTGAGGGTCCTGAGTCAAAATCCATGACGGATATTGAATCCTGGCTTAGTACAATGGGAGAGGATCCAGAGCTACGTTTCCTCCTGGAACTTGCATTGGAAAACTCAAATCAGGAGCCAGACAATGAAAGAAATAAAAAAAATGAATAGAGCCGAAATGAGACAATTAGCTGGGGGGGCAGTAGGCCCACCTGCAAGCGACAACCCACCAGGGGATCCACCTCCCACCTTAATGTCAAGTCCCACACCACCATTGGCAAACCCAATCTCGGGAACCAATTAACCCCAAGTAGGGCGGACTTTGGCCCGCTCTACCTCCCCAAGGAGACAAGACCCAAAAGGCAAATATAGGCCAGGGCACCCAACTAATTGCGAAGACCTGGGAAAAGGTTACCATGACCCTACTTCTTTTGGGGAGTCTAACATTTAAGGCCATTTCAAAGTCCTTTTTTTATGATTCCCCCTCATTCGGCGTTCATGGGGATTGTTGTTGGCTCCAATTGCATCGGGAGTTCTCGAGTTCCTCGACCATCACCTCCTAGCTCAATGAACAATCGCATATCTGGAACTGGGAAGCTGTCCCCCCAGCCTCTAATCCCTGGCGCCTCCCAAGAAATGTGGGTGTCCCAGGTTCCCCCAAGTGTTGTGGGTGTCCCAGATTCCCGCAGGTTCCCCCAAGATTTGTGGGTGTCCCAGATTCCCGGTGAGGCAACCGCTGTGATGGAGAGCACGGCAACCGGATCTTCAATTCGGGAAAAAAGGGTCTATTTCACGCTCGATGGGGAGAGGGAGCAGGTGGTGAATAAGTTGCAAAAGCTGCCTCGGCGCCATGCCATTGTTACCAAGGAAGCATTAGGTGGGATGGAAATTCGAACGATTGATATTCCCCCCTTCTACTACCACTATCGTGATGAACAACTGCCGGAAGATATCATTTCAGGGCAACGGAAACGGCTTGGACTCACCGTGAGCGGGATGAGTACTGTGGGCACCCCATTGTTTTCTGTGCCCAAGATTGAAAAAGTTGAGCCGCCCAT
>JBNKOV010001124.1:0-1270 GCA_050294955.1 Holophagae bacterium | reverse complement strand
GGATCTCATATTGGATCCTCACGATGATGACCGGCTTTTCCTGGTCTTTTCTGGCTTCGGTTCCAGCCACGTTTTCCGATCAGACGACGGAGGCGAATCCTGGGTGGACATTGATGGCGGTCGTCTTCCCGACACGCCCACTCATGCTCTGGCGGTGGATCCGCAAAATACTGATATTCTATATGTTGGCAACGACCTGGGCGTATTCGCCTCCCTTGACGGCGGCATTCAGTGGTTTTCATTTTCAGAAGGCCTGCCTTCTGTAACCATGGTGGCTGATCTCCACATCTACGAAGCCAAACGCCTACTCAAAATGGGATCCCACGGGAATGGAGCCTGGGAGCGGCCTTTATTGGCGCCCGGCGCCGAGCCTCCCCCTTTTCGCTACCAACTTGCAGAAGTAGGTGGCGGCATGGGGCTGGAGAGCCATTTCGGTATTGTTAACCCTTCGTCTGACACCCTCGCCCAAGTCACTCTTACCGGGTACGACGCCTCAGGCCAGGCTCTGGGTGATCATGAGCTTGAGCTGGGGCCGTTGGCCCATGTGGACGGAGAGGTGCAATCCTGGTTTAATTTTCCCAATTTAGCCTGGGTTGAGGTGAGCGCTCAGATTGAGCTCGACGTCTTTGCAGAGTTCAAGGCTGAATCCAATGCAGCAGCGGTGCCCGCCACCAGTGGTCATTACCAAAATTTCATCCCACATGTTGCTAGGGATGTTGAACAGTTTGAGACCGTTGTCACTGCCGTGAATCTAGGGGAAGCAGGGCATGGCGCTCGCCTGAAACAGTATCCGGAGGAAACCTCCTCTGCTGCTCCGGCATTGGACATAGCGAACGGACAGCTCAGTGAAGATGTTAAAACCTTTTTTGGAGAGGACTTGTCATCCGTTTCCTGGGCAGACCTCATAGGAGAGACGCCGGTATCGGCGATCGAGTATTTCACCCGGCTTCCAGAGAAAAAAGAACGGGCGGCGTTGCCCCTTTCAGGAGAAACCCACACAGATCTTTACTTCCTTCACGTGGCGCAAAACACCCAGATTTTTTGGACTGGGGTGGTGTACATCAACCCGAACCCAGCCAGTGCCACAGTAGTCGAACATTATTACAATCCCGATGGGGTCTCACTGGCCGAAAAGAGCCAGGTCCTTGAACCTGGCGAAAAACGCACTTTGCTTTTTGACGCAGATACAGTTAAGGACGGATCGGTTCCCAAGGGAACGGCCTGGCTGTACGCCTCCTCAGATAAACCCCTCATGGGTTATCAGCTTTTC
>JBNKOV010001123.1:0-1273 GCA_050294955.1 Holophagae bacterium | reverse complement strand
CCTTCAGGCTGGCGTAAATGCCCCCCAGAGTTCCGGGATAGACGAACAATTCGTTGTAGGCGATGGTGAACAACTGTAACTTGCGGAACAGCAGGATCATGAATCCCCAGAAAATCATGGTGTGCATGATCCCGGGTTTTAGCTCCCGTTTAATCATACGGGACTGGAAGAGCCCCATGGTAATAACTTTTTTAATGCGTTCGCCCACATTGTCCCAGCGCACCTCTGGCTGAAGGCTCATGACGATGGACAATTTTTTATAGGTAAAATATGCGAACCCAACCAAGGCGGAAACTGCAATGAAAGTAAATGCTATAGGGCCCATTGGCTAATTCTCCTCACAATGTTCGGGAATGAGCATCCCCGAGAACAAAAGGTCTCAGGTAATGATACCCTTCTCACAATTTGTGTCAAGCGTCATGGTGCGGCAATGAGCAGGAAATCCCGCCGTAATGCATTTTACGGCGGGTTTATTGCATATTCAGGCTTTGACTATGGCTCTAATCCCTTGAATAATGCGAAGGGGGCGCCGGAGGGATCGGCTGCGATGGCGTAACGTCCGGTGTCGGGTATGTCTCCCGGGGGAACCAGTTGAGAGCCGCCCAGTTCAAGTACTCGGGCCATGCTGGCGTCTACATCTTCCACATTGACGTAGCTTACCCAATGAGGCGGCGCTTCAACCCCTGGCATGATGTCCATGACACCGCCTATCTCCTTTTCGCCCACATGGAAAAGACGATAGATCCCGTATTCGCCCATGTCGTGCTCGGTTATGGTCCAATTGAACAGTTTGCTGTAATATTCGGCGGCTGCTGCGGAATCGGTGGTCTGTAGTTCACTCCAGCAAAACACGCCAACCGAGGTGGTGTCGTTGCCGCCTTCTTTGGGTTTGGCGAGCTGGAAGGGTTTGAACACGGCTCCCTGGGGATCATTCATAACCGCGAATTTGCCCACGTCGGGCACCTCAAAACCGGGCACGCAGCATTTGCCGCCCAGAGATTCAGCCTGGGCCACGGAAGCGTCGCAATCCTCCACCGACACATAGGCAATCCAATGGGGGGGAATTCCCGGTTCTTGAACCATGCCGCCAATAGCAACCTCGTCCACGAAAATCTTGTGATAGGTGAAGTCTCCCATGGGCACGTCCTCAATGCGCCATTCCGGAAACAGTTTCAAATAAAAGTCTTTAGCTTTCGCGGCGTCCGGCGTCATGAGGTCGCGCCAAACCCATTCTCCGATATGTTTATCACTCATAAACCTTCTCCTTTTTCCA
>JBNKOV010001122.1:0-1283 GCA_050294955.1 Holophagae bacterium | reverse complement strand
CACAATTGGAGACTTCTCATTACCGATGGTTTTGTAGTACCACTCCCAAGCTTCTGGGTTAATTGGCTCACCTACAGAACCCATAATGCGTAAGCTATTTCGATGAGTATCTTTTACTGCTTCATCGCCTTTTGCCATTAGAGCGCGAATCGCGGTTGGTGCTGTATAAAGGATATTAACTTGATGCTTATCGACAACTTGGCTCATACGGTTTGTATCAGGGTAATTTGGCACGCCTTCAAACAGAATGGTTTTGGCGCCGTTCGCCAGTGGTCCGTAAATCAGATAAGTATGACCGGTAATCCAGCCCACATCCGCAGTACACCAGAAAGTTTCGCCCGGCTGGTAGTCAAAGACGTATTTAAACGTCATGGTTGCGTAAACAAGGTAGCCGCCTGTGGTGTGAAGTACGCCTTTGGGTTTACCTGTAGAACCAGAGGTATACATAATGTAAGCGGTTTGGTTGGGTATAATCGAGATGTCGAGATTCTCTACCAGGTTCCGCTTGATCTCTTGCCAGTCTCCGCCGCCGTCTTTCTCCAGATAAAGGGTTTCCAGGCTATGGCGCGGCAATTTATCGGAAAGAGCTTTCTGAGTGAGCATTATGGGCGCCTTGGTGTCTTCCAGGAAAAAGGCAATCCGGCTTTCCGGGTAATTGGGATCCAATGGCGCAAACAGGCCACCCGCCTTGAGAACGCCCATGATTGCCGTCACACACTCGATGGATCGGGGCATGCACACCACAACCGGCGTTTGTGTTTTGACGCCTTTATCCAGCAGAGTGCGGGCCAGTTGACTAGCCGCTTCATTAAGTTCACGATAGGTAAACTCGCGATCTGCCTCCACCAGCGCTACCGAATCGCCATGGGCAGCCGCCATGCTTTCGAATTGCTGGACCAGATTGGTCTTCGGGGCTTCTGTCTTCTCGCCGCCCCAGGACTCCAAGAGTCTGGCCCTTTCATCTTCTAGCAGATAATCGACCCTGTGGATTAGCGCGCTGGGATCCTCCGCCAATAGTTCCAACAATCGCAGATAGTGTCCGCACATTCGTTGGATGGTGCTGTGGTTAAAGAGGTCGGGATTGTACTGTACAAAAAACTTAGCCAAGCCATCTTCCTCATAGGCGAAGAGGCTGAGGTCCATATGAGAGGTTTTCAAGCCGTAATCTAAAGGTTGTGATTCCAACCCAGGCAGGGAGATGGTCCCGCTCTCGTTGTTCTGGTATGCAAAGATAACCTGGAACAGAGGATTGCGAGCCTGATCACGTTCCGGGTTGATTACTT
>JBNKOV010001121.1:0-1289 GCA_050294955.1 Holophagae bacterium | reverse complement strand
AGAAAGCCTGTTGGTGCTCATAAAGCACCGATTTTATGCACCAACATGTCAGAGTAAATGTATAAAATAATCATGCATTCACCTTGTCTACTAACCTAGTTCCACGATTTTGGTGTTTATTTGATTTTAGGAACATAGGTGCCAAATTGGAGCATTTCAAGAAATCACAAGGAAATTTTGAATTCCACCAAAACAACTGTCACCCCGGGGATGTACATGACATGAGAAGACAATGTGCAAAGGCCACTAATGAGTGGGCCTAGGGGGAGGCTAGGCGGCCAAATCCCTTGGCCGGTCAGCCAGCTTTTGAGTTAGTTTGGACTAGAACATCATGGACACCTGTCTACACGAGAAGGGAAAGGCTATGGCGGTGGAGAAAGTCGGTGGAGGCCAAACTCATTGACCAGCCGACCACGTGGCTAGGCCTTCCGGTCACCACTTGGTGAGTTACCGCCTTAGCCAAGTCAGTGGAGCTCCCACATGGCCCTATAAATACCCCCCTACAGTGGAAATGAGAAGACACACAACATTTTGGAGATTCCACTTGCAAAGCTCCCATTCTTAGTGTAGTAGCTAGTCGTAGCCTTGTCAGGAGAATGGTGAGGCTCTCAGGGATGGAGGGCCTACCGCCCTATCGGGAGCCCTCCTCGTAGCTCGAGCACGGAAGCTCTGTCGGAATCCTTCGGGGTCCGACAGGGTTTCTCGGCTCTAGTTTGCTCGAGTGCGGAAGCTCTACTGGAATCCTATGGATTTTGACAGAGAGTCTCTGCTCGAGTACCTTGGGTGAAGTAGGAGTCCTGGCCTATCGGGATCACTCTGCTTCCATGCCTCGGATTTGGGTAATTTACCCATCATAGTAAGTTATCCAATCACTTCTCTTATGTTATTTGTGCATTTATATACTGTATAGTAGAATTGGTGTTTGTCTTGTCATATATACGGTCCCATGTTTAAGGATCAATCGAGTATAGTGGGACCTGGTGCGGTGAATATTACTTGATCCCTTGAAGGTTAACCGCTTTGATGAAGCGAAAGATCCTAGATAGTGCCGTCGATGAGGTGTTGGAAGCATTGTCTATGCACGTGGCACCTCCGGCCAAACAGATTGTTTGTGGTACCCACATGAGTGACAGTCCTGTTAGGGTTTTGTAACCCACCATGTAGCTGGACTGGTACGGTGGGTCCCTCCCTACCTGGCTTCACTATAGCCCCCTTATGTGGATTCCTTGTGCTATAGGTCGATCAGGTGGCCTAACTCTATCCTTCAAGACAGTCCCAAAGTCTACGGT
>JBNKOV010001120.1:0-1299 GCA_050294955.1 Holophagae bacterium | reverse complement strand
GGGAATGCACGAGTACTGGTTAAGTACTGTTTCTGGATTGTGGTAGCGCCTGCTAGTGATCCTAAGGACATGTTCATGGAACGTGTAACCATGAGAACCGCGCAAAGCACATGGCTGATATGGGTAGGCTTAGTCAAGTAACATGTTATTTTCCCAGTTTTGCGGATGTTCAGGGCAGAAGGAAAGGATGGTGTAATCCCGACCTTAGGTGATGGATGGTGTAATCCTAACCTTGGCACAAGAGGGGGCCTCTGTAGGATGTGACTTCCGCAGTGGTGAAACCTCAGTGTGGATGTCTTGCGGGCTGGGAAAATCTGTGAAAAGCTTTGTGGTGATCTCCTGGCCATACACCTAAGGAAGTGTATGATGGACAAAATGGAGACTCTTAGTCACCGATGGGTGATGGAATCACCAACCTGTGGGTAAAGTTGTGCAACCTCTGCAGAGTGTAAACTGTCATGATAGTCGTGCTCACGGTCATGAGCGACATGAACCTTTCACATGATTAGTTGGGGTTATAGTTGGGATGATTCTGGTTGGATTTATCTTGGTCTAGTTGGTTTGGTTCGTGGTATGCAGCAGGTGTGAAGCCTGTGTGCATGGTTCTTGGTTTTAGCTATAGGTGGCATGCCGGTGAGCATTGGTTGGTTTTGGCTACAGGTGTGACTCCTGTGAGCTTGAGGCCCTTGATTACCGTGGGTAATCCAGGTGCGTGGTCATGCTTAGTTGTTGTCTAGGTCTAGGTGCTTTCTCTGCATAATAACCCAGTTGATTAAGCTTTTCTTGTTATAAGCTTGCATGTCATTTATTTCCTACACTTGCTGAGTACTTTATGTACTCACACTTGCCATATTCTCTGTATATTGCTGCTATGTTCTGCTGCTCAGAAGATGAGGAGTTCATTGATGAATACTTCTTCTAGGCGTGCGAAACCCCCGGTCATCTGCCTGTGGCAAGATGGTGTCCATTCCGCTGTTTAGTCCTTTCTGGACTTGTAATAAGTTTTTGTAATAAGATACGATATAATAAAGACATTGGTATTCTGTGCTTACATTCTGACCGTATGTATGACAACTTGATCCTGGGCATACATACGATGAGCATCTGGTTTTGGCCTTAAAAACCGGGTGTGACAATTGAATGGCTTGAATGATGGACTGGCCTATGCTCTGGATGCTCGAGACTTTGAGAATTTCCAAGGGATGGTGAACAAGGCTCTTGTGTTGGAGAACCACAGAGGCGTGATGGAGCGCAACCGTAAGTTGGTGCGTTGGCATCATCCAGGTAGTAGCTCCAGGC
>JBNKOV010001119.1:0-1312 GCA_050294955.1 Holophagae bacterium | reverse complement strand
CAGCAGCGTCAGCGTAGCCAGAATGGCGGCCGGCGGGCACTTCTTTTCTGACAATCTGGTGTCCTTTTTTGTTATGGCCCTTACGACTGATGGGTTATACTATCTATTCTTTTTGAAGGAGAGGCAGCAAACACATTATGTTCGTCAATACTTCGAAATCTGGGAAATCCTTACTTTCTACCCGAGATGTTTCAGTGCTTTATACTGGAGAGTGACCGCCAGTGAAGAAATTGGGATTGATACATGAAGAAATTTAAATTCAAAACCAGTCATGCCTCATTCTCTATTATATTCTCTGCTGGATTATACATTATTAATAATGCTGTGAATATGGACAAAATAGCAAAATGGTTTCTTTCCAATGGAAGCATGAACTATCTTGCTCTCTGCTCCTATTTGGCTGTCGGTTGCGCCGTTTTTAATGCTTTCTTTCTTATCTTTGCACATAGATGGACAACCAAACCGCTTGCTATTCTGCTAACAATCCTAAGTGGATCCGCAACTTATTTCATTTCAAAGTATAACATTGCAATAGACCGCACAATGTTAATGCATGTGTTAAAAACGGATAGTACGGAATCTGTGGCGCTTCTATCGTCTCAAATGCTTCCATATTTTTTCTTTTTAATCGCACTTCCTATTTTTATTATTTTAAGAACTGAGATTTCCTATAAAAAGGCGCTGCCCCATATCTTCACCTCAACTATCGCTCTAGCGGCATCGCTGATTTTCGCTGTTGGTTTGTGCTATCTTAATTTTCGGGCCATCTCACAGGCTGTAAACATCTCCAATAAATATGCGGTACACTCCCTGGTTCCAATAAATGTGATTAGAAGCGGCTTTAGCGTTGTGATCCAAGATCTTAAGCCCCATTTCCGGAAAAGCAGAAGAGTGATGGATTTTTCGGCCGTCACCCATTCCCAGAAGGATTTGGTGGTTGTCCTGGCCATTGGTGAAACTGCGAGGCAAAAGAGCATGAGCCTTTATGGGTACGACAGGCAGATGACAACGCCGCTGTTGTCCCAAGTATCCGATTTACATGTGCTAAATGGCGTCGCCACCGCTGGCTCCACGCTGTACGCATTGCCCAAAATTCTTAAGAAGAACGACATCAACCTGACCGCTGTTACCTCAAAGGCGGGGATTGAAACCTTTTGTTATGTTAACTTTACCCTTTATGGGAACTGTGATCCCGTTAAGGAGGTTGCGGTAAAGGACTGCGGTCATGGGGGGGATTGTTATGATGAAGATGTCATCCCCCTATTGGAAACGAATTTGGAGGGTTATTCCTCCGGACAACGCTTTGTTGTGC
>JBNKOV010001118.1:0-1330 GCA_050294955.1 Holophagae bacterium | reverse complement strand
CCTGCTCCGCCGCACCAACCCAACTTATGCTCCAAGCGCGCCTCAAAGCCAGAAAACCTGAGGCCCTGGAATTCACTGTATTAAATGATCAAACCGCCTTAATGACCATTCAACACTTCATGGATCCCAAAACGCCGGAATTCTTTAAGGCCAGTTTCAAACGCCTAAATGAGGAAAAAATCGAATCCCTCATCATAGATCTAAGAGGAAACAGCGGAGGAGAGGACCTGTATAACGCAGAGCTTTTCAACTACCTCTTGGACCATGCCTACTATTTCTATAAACGACGATCCTGGAAGGTAAAGAGTCTCACCTACCCCGACGCCTTGCACTACAACCCCTTGGACTTTTTCGCCTACGAGGATTTAGACGAGGAACAAAAAAAGGAAGCAGCTCACGCCCTCAGTCTGCCCCAATTATTGGAGCGAGACAACGCGCATTATCCTGTATCTGGTAAGCTGCAACCCCACAAAAAGGGCTTCAAAGGTGCGGTATATGTATTGTGCGATGGCGGAAGCGTATCTTCGGGCGGAGAAATCCCCGCCATGGCGCATCATCTTGGCAGAGCCACCCTAATCGGCGAAGAGCCCAACGCAGCCTATGAGGGCGTAACAGCGGGTTTTATGCCAGAGTTAATCCTTCCCAACTCCCAAATAAGGGTTAGCATTCCACTGGTGAAATACGAAAACGCCGTATTGCCAGGAGTTTTTGAAGGAAGAGGCGTCCAACCCCACTTCACTGTAAGACCTCAACCTCAAGACTTGAAAACAGGCAAAGACCGAGTTCTGGACTTTACCCTGGCTCTCATCAAGTCGCGTAGACCGGCCAGATGAAACCAACTGACAGTTAAATCCCATTGGAATGCCATGGCCAAAAGGCGTCACGCTGGAAAATCTTCGAAAAACCCGATGCGCCTATCCATTTTGTGCTAAGATGAGCGTCATAATTGCTGGTGGTTTTACGGTCTGGTCTTTTGCCGTTGAGTTTTCCGTAATATACTAAAATGAATTGAGGTGTTTTTATGGACGGTAGATTAGGAATGATTATTTTTGCGGTGATTGGCATCGCCGGCCTTATTTTTGCAGCCGTGCTTATTGGCTCCCTAAAGTTATGGATTCAGTCAATTGCGTCAAACGCAAGCGTATCCCTGGTTCGAATTGTGCTCATGCCCCTGCGAAAAATAAACGCAGGCCTAATCGTCAACAACTTCATTTTCGCTAAAAAGGCAGGGCTCAACCTGACTGTAGAAGAACTTGAAACCCACTATCTGGCCCAGGGCAACGTCAATAGAGTGGTTCAGGCCATGGTTGCAGCCAACAAGGCCAATATT
>JBNKOV010001117.1:0-1334 GCA_050294955.1 Holophagae bacterium | reverse complement strand
GAAAGCAGCTGGCGTACAACCAGGCGATCTCTTCATTGTATCTGTGGACGGCACCCGCGGTGGTTTCCAGGCTATGGTTGACGGCTGGTTCCAGGCTGACGTGGAGTGCAATCCCTTGCTCGGGCCCCAAGTCTTCGAAATGGCTCTGAAACTCATGAATGGCGAAACGATCGATCGGGAAGTTCTCACCAATGAGACAGTCTATTACCCGGACAACGCTGCTGATTTGTTGCCGGAGCGCAAGTACTAAACCATCCCAGTAAGGCCTCGGCACTTGTGTCAATTCTAATAATTTGATAAAAAGAGAAGCGGCGTTGTGCGCCGCTTCTCTATCCTGCCCCTAAATGATGACAGACAGGTTATTTCCATGACAGAAGCAAAAAATATTGTAAAGATGTCGGGAATCGCTAAATCCTTTCCAGGCGTGGTTGCCCTTGAGAATGTTGACTTTTCATTGAGAACAGGGGAGATCCATGCGCTGATGGGTGAAAATGGCGCCGGGAAATCCACGCTTATCAAGGTTTTAACAGGCGTGGAGCAACCAGATAAAGGTACTATTGAGTTGGACGGAACGCTTGTACAGGTCCGGTCACCTCAACATTCCCAGGAACTTGGCATCAGCACGGTTTATCAGGAAGTTAATCTCTGTACCAATATCTCTATCGCTGAGAACATCATGTTGGGACGTGAACCTCGTCGATTTGGCAGCATTCACTGGCGAAAGATGAATGAAATGGCTCAAGAGGCAATCAACCGCTTGAGCATTGACGTTGATGTAACTCAGCCACTTGAGAACTATTCTGTTGCCGTCCAACAGATGGTTGCCATTACACGCGCACTGGAAGTCCTGTCGGCTAAGGTTCTGATTTTAGACGAACCTACTTCCAGCCTGGATATTCACGAAACGAACCTGCTCTTTGATGCCATGCGCAAACTAAAGAAAGAAGGTATTGGTATCATTTTCATCACACATTTCTTGGATCAGGTTTATCAGATATCAGATCGGATTACGGTCCTGAGGAATGGAATGCTGGTGGGCACATATGATGCTGCTTCTCTGCCCCGCGTTGAACTGGTCGCTAAGATGTTGGGACGCAGCTTGACCGAATTGGATGCCTTGTCAAAAGTGAAATCCCAGGAGGAAGTGAAGAAGGACAAGCAGCATTTGGTCGAAGCAAAAGGGCTGGGGTTGACGGGGTCGTTGGAGGCGAAGGTGCGCTCCCACTCGGCGATCTTGGGCTGGCTCTGCACCTCCGCCAGCTGCTGCTCCGGCGACCGCACCTGGTCGGAGCAGCTCGCCGAGTCGGCGTGCAGCCGCGGCATGGAGTCCGACG
>JBNKOV010001116.1:0-1340 GCA_050294955.1 Holophagae bacterium | reverse complement strand
ATTCAAAGGAGATCCTGGCAACAGATTATTTTCTGTTAGAATTTGAGCCTCTGCACGCAAGCGCGTTATGGGTTGAGAAAGTGGAGCGGAAACGAAAACAGCATCTGAATCTGCCTTGGGCAAAGTAAAAGTGAAAGTTGAGCCAAGGCCTATTTGAGATTCGACATGAATCATGCCGCCATGCAGCAAAACCAATTGCCGGGTAAGAGCAAGCCCAATCCCGGTTCCGCTGTATTGCCGGGTGTCATTCCCCTCAACCTGTTCAAAGGACCGGAAAATTCGTCCGATATCTTCCTTCCGAATACCAATCCCTGTATCACTCACCCCCACCAGAATCTGGCCTTCTCGCTCTTCAGCGGTTATCCGAATTTCTCCCTGTTCTGTAAACTTGATGGCGTTTCCGATCAGATTGTACAATATTTGCTGCAATCGATCTTCATCAGCTTCAACCAGGGGTAAATCGTCGGCGATCTGATTGATTAACTTAAGATCTTTAAATCCAATCAAAGGGGTTGAAAGGGCAAGTACAACCTCGGTCAAACTTGACAGGTCCACAGGCCTTTTACGAAGGGTGAGACCATGATTTTTAAGTTTGGCAAAATCCAGAATTTCATTAACCAGATGGGCTAATCGCTTTCCGCTTGCAACCACAAGAGATAGATCGGTTTTTACCTTCTCATTCAGCTTCCCCCCGGCGCCCGCTGCAATAGATTCGGTAAGGCCAATAATACCATTGAGAGGTGTCCTCAATTCATGCGATGTATTTGCAAGAAACTCGTCTTTCATGCGGTCTAATTCTCTCAAACGATGTGAGACCGACCGTTCCTGCTCCAAGCGGCTTCTTTGGATATTCAAGTACCAGTATAACAATGCCATGATCATTAGAAAATAGATAGCATAAGCCCACCATGTGGCGTAAAAGGGGGCGGAAATGTGGATGTTGATTGAGGCGCCCTCCTCATTCCAATTCCCATCCTTGTTACTACCTTTAACCCTAAAAACATAGTCTCCTGGATCCAGGTTGGTAAAGGTAGCCATGCGATTATCCGCCCCCGTCTCTATCCAATCGTCGTAATAGTTCTCCATTTTGTAGGCGTACTGATTCTTTTCGGGGATTGCATAGTGCAAAGCTGCAAATTTAAACGAAAAAACGGAATGTTTATAGGATAGGTTCAATTGGCTCGTTTCAGAGATAGCGGTGTTAAGTGGCGACTTTGGGTCATCTCGCCTTAAAAGAGCTGGTTTGTTGAAGATCAGTAAATCGGTAACGACAACGGGCGGTTTATGGGGGTCATCCTGTATGTCTTGAGGATAAAAAGCGTTAAAACCGTTAATCCCTC
>JBNKOV010001115.1:0-1353 GCA_050294955.1 Holophagae bacterium | reverse complement strand
GCCATACCTCGAAATGAATGCAGTCTTCGGTATGTCGAACTCTCGAACCTTCATTGATGATATCCCGGTCGAAGATCAATCTTAGAGAACACACACACACCACAGAGTTGATCAAACAAATCATCAATCCTACGCAGCAGATACTTGTTCATGTTGGTAACCACATTCAGGGCATGATAATGCACACACAACATCTGAGTACCATCCTTCTTCGGGACAAAAATCACGGGGGCTCCCCACAAGGTTGAGCTAGGGCAGATAAATCCTTTCTCTAATAACTCCCTAATATGCTCCTTCAACTCAGCTAACTCTGGGGTGGTCATCCTAAATGGAGTCTTATATATCGGCGCAGTACCAGGCTTCAACTCAATCACAAACTCGATGTCTCGGTCAGGCGGCATACCTGGCAATTCGTCAGGGAAGACATCGGGAAACTCGTTGACCATGGGCACCTCCAATCCTTGGCAGCACCCAGTTGGTTTATCTTCGCATGGTTGGCAATTCCCTTAGCAGTCACTACCGGCTCGGTGACGTATTCCAATTCTTTCTCGTCTGGAGTACTTAACTTGACAGACTTCTTGGCGCAGTCGATAAGTACCTTGTGCTTACTCAACTAGTCCATTCCAAGAATGACATCAATGCCCTTTGACTCCAAGACAATGTGGTTGGCGACAAAGTCTACCCCCCTTATTTTAAGATTCACCTTCAGGCATAAATGCCTTGCGGGCATATCTCCTCCCAGAGAACTAACTATCATTTGACACCTTAGCAGAGCTAGGGGCAGATTATGCTTCCCAACAAATGCAATGAATATTAAAGAATGTGATACTCCAGAATCAAATAGCACAACTACAGAAGCGTCATTGGCAAAAAAACATACCAATGACAACGTCTGGAGCTTCTTGGGCTTCCACCACAGCAACATGGTTGACTCTTTCTCTAGCATAGTTCTGCTTGGCGGCAATAGGAACAAAGTTGGCTCCACGTGTTGGGGTGGGTGTAGCTGCAGTTGGCTGATTAGCGTGAGTGTGTGGATTGGGGCATCGATTGGCGTAATGTCCATTTTCACCACAATTGAAGCACCTACGATCAGCTTGCAGTATGTATTGGGTAGCTTGGGTCCTCTGAACATTCTGACTTTCAACAACAGGAGTCTTGAAATTATTGGGGCGCTGATTCACTTGGCATTACGGTGTAGAGAAAGAGTCTTGAAATTATTGGGGCGCTGATTCACTTGGCATTACGGTGTAGAGAATCCTTGTCCAGCTGACTGTGACCTTGGTTGAAACTATGGCTGAGCAGGTCGGAACACAAGTCTAGCTGAAGGTGGCCCAACACATGGTCTGGAGCTAC
>JBNKOV010001114.1:0-1361 GCA_050294955.1 Holophagae bacterium | reverse complement strand
CCATATTTTATAGAAAACTATCCCTTGTTATTTTCTCCATCGGGAAGAAATTCCTTATGCGGCTTGTTGAATTAGTGTATAAACTATCCCAGCGCGAGATTGGGAGGAGGCTGTAACATGGAATATCGTAGGATGGGGAAATCGGGGCTTCAATTAAGTGCTTTGTCTTATGGATCTTGGGTCACTTTTTCCAATCAGGTCGATGATAAGAATGCTATTGAGCTTTTGAAAACCGCTTACGACGCGGGGGTGAACTTCTTTGACAACGCCGAAGTTTATGCGAGCGGGAAGTCAGAAGCGCTTATGGGTCGAGCCCTTAAGAAGCTGGCCTGGGGCCGGGATTCTTTCTGTGTTTCCAGCAAGGTCTTCTGGGGCGGCGACCGTCCCACCCAGCGGGGTTTAAGCCGTAAACATATTTTTGACGCCTGTCATGCCGCCTTGAAGCGGATGCAGGTGGATTATTTGGATATTTTCTTTTGTCATCGTCCCGATTTTCACACCCCTCTGGAGGAGACCTGTCGCGCCATGAACGATCTCATCAATCAGGGCAAGGTGATGTATTGGGGCACTTCGGAATGGAATGGCAGGCAGATTATGGAAGCCTACGGGGCTTCGCGAACCTATGGTCTCATTCCTCCCATTGTAGAGCAGCCCCAGTACAACCTTCTGACTCGCGATAAAATTGAAGCGGATTTTCGCGACCTGTATGAACGGGTCGGCATTGGGACCACCACCTGGTCGCCCCTCGCATCTGGCATTCTAACCGGTAAGTACAATGATGGAATTCCCGATGAGAGCCGCATGAATCTAAAGGGTTACGAGTGGCTGCGCGACATGGTGGACTCCGATGAGGGAAAGCGCAAGATTGAAAAGGCTCGGCAGCTCACGGTAATTGCAAATGAGCTGGGCATCAGTCTGACCCGGCTTTCCATCGCCTGGTGCCTGAAGAATCCCGATGTTTCCACTGTGATTCTGGGCGCTTCAAAGGTGAGTCAACTGAAGGAAAATCTGTTGGCCTTAGATGATCAGGATCTGCTCACCAGCGAGGTTATGACCCGCATTGAGGAGATTGTGCAGAACAAACCCCGTTTGCCTGTGGATTATCTGTAGATTGGAGATCGTGGGGAATGTTCTTCCTCCCGGTTTGCGTCTCAGGCGGGCTGTTTTCACCGGGTCAAGTGGCTTATTGAGGTTTCTCCACGATCTTTCGATGAAAAATGGATGGGATCAGGTAGAATGAAGGGTATTGATCCAATGCGGGTCGGTCCGGGAGTGACATTTTGATCTGGTATCCGTTAATTTTTTTCGGCGTGTTTTTTGAAGGCGAATTTACTCTGGTTCTGGCCGGGTTTGGCGTGGTT
>JBNKOV010001113.1:0-1390 GCA_050294955.1 Holophagae bacterium | reverse complement strand
GGTCTGGATTGGAACCTTCTGGGGCGTCAACATCTGGCAACCCGAGACGCAGACATTCAAGCTTTGTCTTGCAAACCCCAACGCCACTGGGTCTTCCCTTGAAAACAAGGTGGAGGCTCTGGCGGAAGATGGGGCAGGTCGGGTTTGGGGTTGCGGTCAGGGTATTTTCAGCATAGACGATGAGGGCTCATTCCTTGAAGTGCCCGATCCATTGAAGCGCTTTGCAAACTCAAGAATTGACCATATTTACATGGACGGTCCGAACCGGATGTGGTTTGGAGTCCTGAATGAGGGTCTGTATAGTTATAGAATGGACACCGGCGTTTTAGAGCGGTTTGGGGGCCTGGAACATAGGAGAGGTCTGCCTGGCAGCATGGTTACGGCCATGTTAACCACCAGAAGCGGCGATTTCTGGGTTGGCTCCGATGGGGGCCTGGCCCGGTTGGACAGGGCGACTCAGAGGTTTGTGTCGTTCCACCACCGGCCCTATGATAAGTACAGTCTAAGCTCTAATTTCATCACTTCAATTTACGAAAGCGATGAGAGCGTCCTTTGGGTGGGCTGTAATAATGGCCTCAATTTTATAGATCCTGCCTCGGAAGCCTTTGGTTTTGTGACCGGCGACCCGCAGGAGCAGGGCGCCATGGCGGAGTCCTTAATTACCAGTATCTTTAGAGATTCTAGATGCTTTCTGTGGGTTGGGGCCAGTGAAAATCTCTATCGCGAAGATCCGCAGAACGGATGGTTTCACGTTGTTGAGCCCGCCGAGAAAAATGAGAAATTTTCCGGCCGTGTCACCAGCATGTTTGAGGACGATGATGGGAACCTGCTCATGGGCATCGCCAATGTGCCGCTTGCACGCTACAATCCCGGTGTGGATCGTCTAGAATATATCTCCAAAAAGGAGCCCCTGCTGGCAAACATCAATTTTAATGTCATCAACCGATTTACCAGGGATTCTCAGGGGCGAATCTGGTTGTCTACCAATAACAACGCATGGCTTTACACCAGCTTAGACGAACCATTGGTTGGGTTGCACGAGTTTGCCCCAGTTAATAGTGAGGACTGGTTTCTGAGTTTTGTCATTAGCCATGACAACCAGATCTGGGTTGGGGGATGGGGCGTTCTGGTCCGTTTGGACGATCGCCTTCAATCACCCTTTTATTTTGGTGATGGCGAGGCCAACCTCCCAAGCGTCACGATGATGGACGCCATGGTAGACCAACGGGATCAACTTTGGATTGCTACGGTGGGCGGACTGGCCCGCTGGGTTCCTGAGAAGGAAGAATTCGAGGTCTATGGTCTGGCCGAAGGTCTTCCCGACGATACGGTGAACAGTGTACTGGAAGATGATCAGGGCAATCTTTGGGTTAGCACCAACAATGGCCTC
>JBNKOV010001112.1:0-1393 GCA_050294955.1 Holophagae bacterium | reverse complement strand
GAGAGCGCCGAGCTTGGCGCGAAGTTTGATCTCACCCTGTATGCAGGAGAGAGCCCCGGTGGAATTACCTTCAGTCTCCACTACAGCACGGATATCTTTGATCGGGACACCATGGTCAACCTCATGGAGCAATACGCCTTGTTGTTGCAACAGGCGGTATCGGAGCCGGATCGAGACGTGGCTTCTTATAGTCTGGTAACTCAGCGAGCTGAGGCTGTTCTACCTCAAACTGACAAAATCTTGGATGATCAGTGGCAGGGCGGTGTGCATCAGTGGATGTCGAGAAATGCAGCGATTTGTCCGGAGCGGATCGCCGTGTTGGATCGTAGCCAGTCCTATACCTACCGTGAGTTGGACCGTCTCAGTAATCGGATGGCCAACTTATTGATAGAGAAGGGTCTGAGGTCGGGGGATCGGGTGGCTATTTTTGCGCATCGATCCGCACCCTTGACCGTGGCGCTCTACGGAATATTGAAGGCGGGCGGCGCCTTTATCTTCCTGGACCCGGCTTATCCGGCAACCCGGTTAATTGATTTCTTGGAGGCAGCGCCAGTTAGAGCGCTCATCCGCATGGAGCAGGCGGGATCTCTACCTCCTGATTTTGAAGCCTTTATTCAAAAGCAGGGTCTGTGCGCGGATTTGGTTTTGCCTCAATTTATTACGGAACTTTCAGCTTCCGACACCTTACCTGAAGTGGCGGTTGGACCCCATCATATCGCCTATATTGCCTTCACGTCTGGATCCACCGGCAAACCCAAAGGTGTAGAAGGCCGGCATGGTCCTCTTTCCCATTACGCGCCCTGGCTGAACGCCCAATTTGGTTTTAATGAGGCTGATAGGTTTAGTCTGTTGAGTGGTTTGTCTCATGACCCTTTGCAACGGGACGTGTTTACACCTCATTGCGCTGGCGCTACTCTGTGCATTCCCGACCAAGACGATATTTCTCCAGGCCGTCTGGCCACATGGATGAGAGATACGGAAATCACCGTGGTTCACCTCACGCCGGCCATGGGGCAAATTGTGGCCAATACTGAGGAAACCATAGTGCTTCCCCATCTGCGACGAGCCTTTTTCGTTGGCGAGGCTTTAACTCGCCGAGATCTGGTTCGACTTAGGGCGCTAGCTCCGAATGTGGCTTGTGTGAACTACTATGGATCTACAGAAACCCAACGATCCGTTGGTTGGTATGAAATATCCGATGCAGGCAGGGATCATCAGGGCCGTGAACTGGGAGAGGCCGGATTGCAACAGGTCTTGCCGTTGGGCAAGGGGATTGAAGACGTGCAACTATTGGTTCTCAATAAGGCGGGCCAATTGGCTGGCATTGGAGAGAGTGGTGAAATCTATCTACGCAGTCCCAATCTGGCAGCCGGTTATTTGGGTGATCCAGAAC
>JBNKOV010001111.1:0-1411 GCA_050294955.1 Holophagae bacterium | reverse complement strand
GTTTGGGTTTGGGCCACGGGATTCAGTTGGACTTTCACGGCCTGGATCAGGGTCTCCAGACCGTCCTGATCCAATTCCCCGGTGGAAAGGGCGCGCATATCCCGGAGAACGCCAACCAGACGGTCCATGGTGTTGCGGATATCCGTATAGCGGTTCAATTCACTTTGAGCGCTGGTAAGATTGGCCTGGCTGTCCAGCTTAACCATGGCCCCATTCAATTCCCGGATTTCCTTTTCCCAATGACCCACATAGGATACAAGACCCACAGCCTTGTAGATGCTTTGAGCGTCGTCGGCGACAATGGGAAAGACTCGACGGGCGAAATCCCCATTTTCGGCGATGCGCGCGAGTTCAAACATATGGCTCTCACTGCGCAAAAAGGCGTCGGTGATAACCAGAATCACACAAGAACCCTGCCCGAGGCGTCGGGTATACTCCGAAATCTGATCCTTATAAGCAAGAGAGTTGCGGGGCGTAAGAAGCGAAAGCCCAGCCTGTTGAAAAGCCGCCTCCAATTGACCAGCCACAGCCTTGCCAGTAGGATCATCCACATAAGAGAGATAAATTTGAGGCCTGGAAATCTGCTGCGACATAACGCTTCACTCACTGAAAATTTGGAGCACGCCTCATTCTAACATAAAACCAGGTTTCTCCCGAACATGTGGCGGTAATACGTTAACTTGCGAAGTTGGAATCAAAAAAAAATACGATTTCGTCTTTTACTGGACTTGTTGGGCAACTTTTTGTTTTGTTTGTGCGTAAACTGGTTTGTATCACAAACTGGTGTGTGGTACAATTTTTGTGTGGAGGTGATGTCATGATCGATCCCAATGCCATTCAACAAAAGATTTATCGCAATACTCAGGCAGACGGCATTGTTTTCATCTACGCCGCTCTGCTGTTCGGGTTCTATGCGGATCTGTGCAACAATATGCTTGACAGTAACTTGAAACGGGTCGTGGTGTCTCTTCCGGTGATCTACTTCTTCGTTTTCTCGGTTTTCATTATCGAGTTCATTCGCCGGAAGCTTACCTGGCCCAGGATTGGCTATTTTAAAACGAAAGACGATATAAAACCGGCCTTTCTTTTCACGGTGGTTTTCCCCATCGCCTTTTTTCCCATGGTACTTTACGCTGCGACTCGGTTCCTGGATTATCAGCGCATTCCCCCTGCGTTGCCCTGGGTAACCCTGGCCTTTGGTATATTGTTCGCCGCGCTTTTTTGGGGTCTCTCGGTGAAGACCGGGCAAATGAGGTATCGGGTCCTGGCCGTGGCGGCCTTCAGTCTCGGCGCGGGTTTCGCTGCTTTGCTGCCAGGGCGCTTGGGGCTCATCCTGTTCCTGCTTATCATGGCGGGGATTCTGGCGGTCCTGGGCGTTGCCATGATGGTGATCTTTGTGCGAACCCATCCC
>JBNKOV010001110.1:0-1429 GCA_050294955.1 Holophagae bacterium | reverse complement strand
AGATGTAACAAGTGCGATGCGATAGCCCTGATCCTTCAGACCCCCAAGGCATTCAGCCGTATTGTTTTCAGAGGGTTTCCTGTGAGAAATGGTGGACACCCATTTCGAAGCGCCAACCGCCACTCCCCTGCTAAGCCGAAACGGGGTTCGCTGGGAAATAATGTGAAGATCTTGAATGCCGAAGCACTCGCAGGAGCGCATCACAGCGCAAGCGTCGTGGGGGTTAAGAACGTCTTCTAAAACTACTGATATGAAACGGGTTCTTTTGCTCACCACATCCTTGAACAGATTTAAGCGCTTCTCGGTGACGAACTCGGATAAATAGGCCGCCATGTCCGCTTTCAATGGGTTCATTTTATTAACCGCCAGGCCTGCTAAATTCTATCAATTCTCAATAGCTCCATGAGAGCTGGGCCGCCCACAATCTAACATGAAATGGGAAAAGAATGAGAAAATGAGTGTACTTTTTTCAGATTTGGTGTATAAATGAAGCAGGGAGCGTAAATTTTTTACCACCCTCTTTATTAAAACCTATATCGCATCCATACATGCGGACCTCTGGCTTGCCCGGTCAGAGTTAAAAAACCCAGTTTTGCTGTTTTTAGGAGTCATGATGAACGTCACAACCAAATACCCTTATATTACCTGCCAGTTTGAGAAACTAGATCCCCAGGAGATGCAGCAGAGGGCCACAGAATTTTACGAATTGATGGACAAACGCCGATCTGTTCGAGAATTTTCTCCCGAGCCTATTCCTGAAGGCGTGCTGGAGGCATGCATCAAAACAGCAAGCACGGCGCCATCAGGCGCTCACAAGCAACCCTGGTACTTTTGCGTCATTAGAGACCCGGAAATAAAACACGCTATCAGATTGGCTGCTGAAAAAGAAGAACGTGAGAACTACGAGCATCGGTTTCCAGAGGACTGGTTGCAAGACTTGGAAATTTTCGGAACCAATGAACACAAGGAATACCTGGACATTGCGCCAGCGCTGGTTGTTATCTTCCGCGAGAACTATCAGATTGTGGACGGGAAAAGAGTGAAGAACTATTACGTGAATGAATCGGCAGGCATTGCCGCAGGCATGTTTATAGCTGCGCTTCACAACGCAGGCCTGGCCAGCTTAACTCACACGCCCAATCCCATGGCTTTTCTCAACCAGATCCTTAAGCGCCCCAAAAATGAGACTCCCATTCTGTTGATGCCAGTTGGATATCCCAAAAGCGGAACCAAAATCCCAGACCTCCAACGCAAACCACTCGAAAGCATTATGGCCAAATACTAGTTTCCTCCGCATCTTGCGCGAAAGGAAAATTGGAGGCCCGGAAAGGCTTGCCTTCCGGGACCTCTCTCCGCAAGAACGGCGACACGATTGCAGGACGCGCGCTCAGAGTTTGAAAAAAGCTCAAAGCCCTCAAGCCTTTTCTCA
>JBNKOV010001109.1:0-1438 GCA_050294955.1 Holophagae bacterium | reverse complement strand
GGGTTCTCAGGCTCTTAAAGAGGCGATCGATCAGGCCAACCCCATCATTTTGGAGCCTATCTACGAGGTTGAGGTTCGCGTGCCGGAAGAATATATGGGTTCGGTTATGGGCGATATCTCGGTTCGGCGCGGCAAGGTGCTGGGCATGGAGTCTGAAGGCAAAATTCAGGTGGTTCATGCCGAGGTTCCTTTGGCTGAACTGTGGAAGTACTCCACCAATTTGCGGTCCATGACTCAGGGACGGGGCATGCACTCCCGCAAATTCTCTCATTATGAGCCTACTGCCCGAGAGGTTCAGCATAAACTGGTTGAAGAATACAAGGCCCAACAGGAGCATTAAAATTCAGGTCTCTGAAGATCAGAGATCTGGATTTAATGGGGTTATCTGTTTAACGTTCCAAGACTCTGTAAGGCGGTCCCTATGGGTGGCCGCCTTATTTTTTTGGGGATGGCGCGTAAATTGTGACATAATAAGGCTGAGCCTGGAGCCTTTTAACCAACTCATATCTCGACCGCTTATTAGGGGGAACCTCTCATGACTTCACAGGAAGAAACGCTGAAAAGCATTCTGGCTCAAATGGAAAGCAAGGACGCAGAAATTCGCGAACAGGGGCACGGCCTTACTCAGGATCAGCTTAATGATGTGGCCATTAACGCTCATTTGACCCTGAACGAAGAATTATCCATGGAGATTATTCGCGATATTCACGAGTGCCTTAACAATGAGCAGGGATGGTCTCTGGTCCTCTGCGGCGCGCGCGCTCTGCGTTCCGGGCTTGAAAACGACCACGGTCTTCTAAACCGCCTGAAAAGCTCTCATTCCGACATTCTCAATGAGCTGGCTGGAGACGTGGTTCGGGTTGGGTTTAGCGATTCGCCCTTTAAAACAGCGACCGTGAACGAATTGAAATCCCTGTGCATGCTTTTTCGGGGCTAACGCCTGGCCTGGATTCAGGCCTGGTGGGTTTTCTGATACATGAAAACCCGTTTCCATTCTTCGCCAGGAAACCCGCCTTTGGAAATGAACAGACTGCGCAGGGTCATGGATAGGGATAATACTTCCTGCAATACCCTCTTTCGATCTTCTTCGGGAAATCGGTGGAGCGCAAACAGAATGTTCAGCAAATAATTCGGGCTGTATTCCTCGCCATCTTCCAGGGAGAGCATCATAGTTTCGAAGTATTCCATAAACCCGCCTTTATAGATGTATTACCCCGGATTCTGCGCCTGTCGCAAAGTGGCGACGCGCTCTAAACTCTTCTGGAGCGCTTCTGTGGTGGAGGCGAGAATCACCGCATTCGAGAATCAGTTTTTGGGATGGGGGGTGTTCCTTTAGAACGAACAGGAACATGCTGTAAATATGGTTCCTGATCGGTGTAAGGTCCAGGAATTAAGGGTGTCATTTCGCGTTTTCATGAAATGACAGGATTTAACTCGT
>JBNKOV010001108.1:0-1444 GCA_050294955.1 Holophagae bacterium | reverse complement strand
AAACAGAGGTGTTCCTGTTTGCCTTGGAATCGTTGTGGATTTTGCCTTGGTCGGTCTCTTGGCAGTTCCAAAGGGATTGGAGGCGACGCCATCTGCTTTAACCAGAAATCTCTATCCTCTGTGTTGTCGGCCTCTTTCTCTTGCCAGACCGCATAGTCCTTGTATTGAATGGGCAAGGGTTCCGGGCTGTAAGTTGTTTTCTGGGAATAGGCTCGATAATATGAAGAGAATTCTCTGGTGAAAATGGCGAGTGACCAGCCATCCATGATGATGTGATGGAAGGTGAATAGGAGATAGCAGGTTTGGGGATCAGCATTTACACACTTCACACGCCAGGGGGGAGTTTGGGACAAATTAAATGGAGTAGATACCTCTTGTTCCATGTATGTTTCGATGCTTTGGGTTAAATCTGTTGCCAAGGGTTGTATCTGGTAAACAGGCAGAATTTTTTGCATGGGCTTGTTGTTCATCACCGGAAAGATAGTTCGAAGGGACTGGTGTCTATCAGCTAATGCCTCCAGGGCTTTAGATAAAGCTTGATGATCAAGGTCGCCCTTGATCTGGAAACATAAAGGAATATTAAAAACTCCGGGCGCTTCCTCGTACTGATCCAAAATCCAAAGGCGTTGTTGAGCGCCAGATAGGGGCCAGGTGTCACTTCCACTTTGTACTGGTATACAAGGGTGGTTTCCTGCAACCAGTTTACTAGCAAGGGCCGCAATAGTTGGCGAGTGAAATAGGTCACGAAGGCGTAGCTCATATCCCGTTTCTGCCTTGAGTGCTGTTATGGCCCTGGCCGCCTTAAGACTATGTCCGCCTAATTCAAAAAAATTATGATGGATTCCTATATCTCTTTGCTCCAACACATTACACCAGATTTGAACCATTTTATGTTCCAAATTATTTCGCGGGGGCGACATAGGTGTTTCCACCTTAAGGGGTTCTGGTAAAGCGTTTTTGTTAACCCTTCCGTTGGCCAGGGTTGGAAAAGTATTCAGAGTAGTCCAATAACTGGGAATCATGTAATCAGGCAGATTTTCGGTTAGCCATTTGCGGATGGGTTGAATGCTTTGTTTGGGGGATATCCAGGCTGCCAGACGGGGCTCTTCGTCATTCTGGCCTATCGGAAGGACAATTGCGTTATGAATCAGGGGATTGCTAAGAAGGGTTCGTTCTATTTCACCGCACTCGATTCGAAACCCTCTAATTTTCACCTGGTCGTCAGCTCGGCCCAAATGAACCAGATTCCCATCGGGGCGCATCAGGCCCAAGTCACCTGTTTTAAATCGGTAACCTGGGCCAAATGGATTGGTTTCAAATCGGTTGACCTCATCATTAGGCAATTGAAAATAGTTTTTGGGGACGCCCATTCCGCCGATATAGATTTCGCCTGGGACGCCAAAAGGACAGGGATTACCCTGTTGATCAAGAACAAAAATATTGG
>JBNKOV010001107.1:0-1477 GCA_050294955.1 Holophagae bacterium | reverse complement strand
AGGTTTCGAATCAAGATCCCCAATAAGTTGGCGTCTCCCTCAACGACAGCTCCTTCTCCGCTGGCCTGAAAATGAACGCCAGGCTCCCTATTGAATTGGGATATCACGTTCTCTATTAAAGGCTTCAGGGGAACCGGCCCGGTTTCTTTTTTTTCCAGTCGAACGCGAATGCGCTCTCGTTCCAACAGGGCTTCAATGAGCGCGTCCATTTCTCGGAGATCTTCTTTAACTCGAGGTTTCTTGGGGTGGTCCGGGAGTAGTTCCAAAGCCACATTGATTCTGGCCAATGGTGAACGCAACTCATGACTTACATCGGCCAACAGACGCTCTCTATCCGCCATCATGGACGCGACCCTTGCCGCCATTTGGTTGAAAGCCTCAGCCACCTGACCAATCTCATCCTGACGGACAACCGGCGCCCGCACCCGGAAATGGCCCCTTGCCACCTGGTTAACGCATTGTCGCAACCACATCAACGGTTGGAGCTGGCTTTTCAGGTAGATATGTCCAGCAAAAAAAATACCAGCCAGGCATCCCAACAAACCGATGATCACGGGTTTGTGGGTCGTGACAAAATCCAAAAGATCCCAAACGAAGACCAGGGAACTGCCGTTACTCCCCTCAATACGAATGACTTCTTTCCGTTGGTTTGGCCACAGCAGATCGTCCGCATTGGCGGAAACGCCCTGATTGTCCACGGCAATCTGAACCTCTCCCCTGCGATAGACAATGCCCACGCCATATCTGGCGGCCAGTTTGCTGACATCTTCCAATTGAGGCTGTTCAGGCATGGCGTCTGCAACCGCGCCGCTATAGCCCGTGAGCACACGACGGAGGGAATCGCGAACCAACTTTCCGCTCACCATAAAATTGAAGGCGAAGGAAAGGCCGACAATGAGTAAAGCGAGGGCTGTAAACCCATAGGCGAGACGTTTTGAAAGACTGATTCTTGGTTCCATGGTCATCCTATAAACTGATAGCCCGTGCGCCAGACGGTTTTAATAAAACGCGGGCTGCGAGCGTCTTCACCCAGTTTCTGACGCAACCGGCTGACATGCATGTCTATAGCTCGGTCAAAAACCTGTGCGTCCATTCCCCTGAGCCGTTCCAACAACTGATCCCTACTCAAGACCCGACCCCTTGCGGACAAGAAGGCCATGAGCAGTTCGAATTCCATTGAGGTGAGATCCAGCAGTTCCCCGTCCAAGGTGACCCTGCGTGTCTCGGGTTCCAGAGTTAATCCGTTAGATTGCAGGGATTTCACAGACTGGACCTTTTGAGTTCGCCGCAATACTGTATCGATTCGAGCCGCCAATTCGCGAGGCTCGAAGGGTTTGGCCATATAGTCGTCGGCCCCCAATTCCAATCCCAGAATCCGATCTGATACCTCTCCCCTTGCCGTAAGCATAATGATGGGGATGTCCCATTGATCTCGAATTTCACGGCAAACCGTAAGACCATCTTTGTCCGGCAACAT
>JBNKOV010001106.1:0-1485 GCA_050294955.1 Holophagae bacterium | reverse complement strand
GTATTGAATGGGGTCGCGCATGTCGGTTTTGCTCATCTGACATTTATAAGAGCAATCCACTGTTTCGATCATGGAGTGGACCACCGATTGGGGGTGAACCGCTATATCGATGGCTTCACCTGGGAAACCAAAAAGGTGATGGGCCTCAATAACTTCCAAGCCCTTATTCATCATGGTGGCGCTGTCAATCGAAATTTTAGGTCCCATATCCCAAGTGGGATGTTTCAGCGCCTGGCCAGGCGTGATGTCTTCAAAAGAACCTTCATAGGTTCTGAAAGGACCACCGGATGCGGTAAGAACGAGACGCTTCACTTCATCGAGATTTTCACCTCGCAGACATTGGTGCAAGGCATTGTGTTCGGAATCTATTGGCAGAATCTCCACGTCCATGGTGTCGGCGGCTTCTTTCATAAAAGCGCCGGCGATGACCATGGATTCTTTGTTGGCAAGGCCGATATGAGAGCCGGCGCGAATGGCGGCAATGGTGGGCTTATGTAGATGATGGAACCATCGGAATGTCTAGAGGAAAAGCACGCTACAAATCCCCCTTTCTGGCGTGCCAACTATCGGTGTTTTCTGCACCAGCAAGAACAGGGTGGTCAAGATCGCGTGTTCCAGTTCTGAGATGGTCTTGCGAACTACAAAGCACACAATGATCTATCCTGGTTCATGCCCCTCTTTGGAAGTAATAGCACTACATCCAATTTTTTGATATTAAAGATGAACAGAGGGTACAATGAGGTGAATAAAGAGCTCAAGAAGTTTGTGTGATGAAGGGGGAAATAATCTCGTTCCCCCTGCCTGAAGGGTAGGGGGCCTTTTATAGACTGCACAACGATCAGATAACTACAGACTAGTTACTTTTATATCTAAGATTAAACTACATGGCGAGTGGGGCCCAGACTGAGAACGTTGGTTCATAGTGGTTGGATAGGGCTTCCCTGACGTTCTTCTTGGCTCCTAGTAGTTCTTTTTGGTTTCCGGACATTCTTGGCACCGAGGTGGATGATGCCCGGGACGGTTCTTGGAGACATTGCTTCGCGGAGTTGGCTTTACTTGGCTGCTAAGCCTTCCCACATGGGGGGTTGAGGCGGACAGGCTAGCCTATCCCCTGCACCGACCTATGGTCCGTAGCTGTCGGGCCGTTGATGCGGCGGAGGCAGGGTTGATGATGTCAAAGCCCCTCAAGCCATTGATGCGGTAGAGGTGGGGTTGATGACGCCAGAGCCCCTCAGCTATTGATGTGACGGAGGCGGGGTCAATGACTCCGGAGCCCCTTGGACCATTGATGCGGCGGAGGCGGGGTCGATGGCGCCGGAGCCCCTCAGCAATTGATGCAGCGACAACATGTTCCCATATCCTGGTCGTGATAGAAAAATTGTCCAATTGTTAATTTGTTAATTTTTTGACATTGGGCTGCGGGCAAGCTTGAACAAACGAGCTCTTATGATAATTGTTATTTGACATGCGAAGGCTCCCATGAGG
>JBNKOV010001105.1:0-1488 GCA_050294955.1 Holophagae bacterium | reverse complement strand
CTTATCCCCTCCAAATGTTAACTCGAGTATGTCTTTAATTACTCCATAATAATTTGTTTCCCGCCCTTCATCATCAACTTCCCTAACTAAAACTCCTATATTACATGTGGCCACTAGAGGACAAGCATCTTCAAATATGGTTGAATGAAAGCGAAAGTCATTGACATCATATTGTAACACCCACTTTTTACAAGAATAAAAATTTTGTCCACATAGGAGTGCATATAAAAATGCATATCAAATTATAGTACATATGAAAAACCTTCCAAAAATAAATCTTGTATAGGATGCATTGCATGGCATGGCATATTATATTTTTCTAAAATCCTTGAGGAGCCTAGAAGAATTTAGGAAAAATCCTCATGTCAAAATTCCTCCAAAATCTCCTTCTACAAATTTCCAAAGCCTTGGTAAATTCAAAAATCCAATTTTTAATTCAGAAATTCCTTTTTCCTTATTTTCGGCCCGGCCGACCTTGCGGCCCACTCGGTGTCATACCCCGTTCCGAGAAAGAGGGAACGAAGCCTCCATACGTGTGCCCAGGATGTTCAAATCACACGCATGGCAACAATATGATAAACAGATGCAATGTTACAAATAAACGAGTAATATTCCTTACATAATGACCCGGGGGTCTGAAAAAGATTACATCAAAGAAGCGGAATTAACTAAGCGTAGTGCAGCTCCACAGGCTTGACTGTTGGAGAGGCCCTCCTAGCTCTCCTCGCGTTCCTCCTGCTGGTTCCATTCCCCCATGCCATCTAAAGTAATGCAAGCAAGGCTGAGTAGACTTATGGTGGCTACTCAACAAGTGTGGGAATAAATGTGACATGAAGGCTTTAACAAGGGTGGCTGACGATAGGTTTTTTTTTGACTCACAGCAGGCAGTGGTTACACTTATACCAAAAGCTTCTAAACATCTAAGCAAACTCCACAGCTTCCAAAATGGGACCTCGATCACTCCGCAAAGTCCATTGTGGAGGATCGACTTAACCAACGGACTAACCATACTTGACTAAACCAAACCAAACCATACCAATCCAATCCCAGGTTCCACTAATCATGTGAGGGTCCATGCCGCTCATGACCGTGAGCACGGCTGTTATAACAGTTTTACACTCTGCAGAGGTTGTACACGTTTCCCATGAGTCATGATTATCCTCAGATAGCCAAATACTCGTTGTACGGATGAGTACTCTTACACACTTCTGGGGTGTGCACTAGGACATCACTACAAGGTTGCTCAATGGTTTTCCCTAGTTTGCCGTATGTACACGCTGAGGTTTCACCGGAGGTGTCAGTCCAGATCACCAAGGGCCCCCTCTTGCGCCATGTGGTTCTCAGGAGAGTCCACTCCCTTACCCACTCATTCCCAACCAGATGGATCCCAAGAGAGTCCACTCAATCCGCACCACCGATTGGTACGCCAAACTAGGTTCTGCCACATACTACACCAGGCCGTACCCATATAGGCTCATGGTTGTACTG
>JBNKOV010001104.1:0-1522 GCA_050294955.1 Holophagae bacterium | reverse complement strand
TGAGCGCACCATAATTAGGATCAGGAGTTGTCTATGGAAAAACGCAGAGAGCACCGTGTGCATAAATTTCTTCAGGTTCAGATGCACCAGCAGAACAGTCCCATCTCGGGCAGCAGCGTAGACGTTTCGCCTTATGGCATGCGGGTGCGTCTTCATCTTCGCAAGATTCTGGCCCCCGCTCAGAAAGTGGAACTTAAAGTGGTCAGCCATGGACATCCCTACGCCATGAATGGCGTGGTGCGTTGGTACAAAAGAGACGTTGTGGACAATACGCGCTATGTGGGGTTGGCTTTTACCTCCCTCAACCCCCAATTTTGTGAAGACATATTGAAAAAGACGGTAGGCAGCAAAGACCTTCCCTTTCGTTGCTATTACGCATCTCAAGAAGCCTTCTTCAAGGAGTATCTGGAAAACATCGTCTACGGCGGACTATTTATGAAGACCGAAACCCCTCAACCCCCTTTGTACAGTCAGGTTAATGTAGAATTGGTTGTGCCTGAAAAAGAAAGGCCTTTTCAGGTGGAGGGCGAAGTGGTGGCCCATGTGCCCGGCGGCTTTGGACTGAAACTACTGGAAATGTCTCATTGCCGACAAAAGTTAAACGCCTGGATGAACACTGCTTGAGGTTTAGGAAATGGGGCGCGCCACTCTGGGTTGCTCCCTTTTTTCATTTTCCGGTCGGTTAGAGATTGCAGTTTTGCCATTTGTGCGTATAATTGGCGCCATGTCGGTATTGTTGACCTGTCGCAGCATTAGTAAAACATTTGGACCTGAAACGCTGTTTGAAGCGTTGGATTTTAGTGTGTCCGACGGCGAGCGGCTGGGGATTATCGGTCCAAACGGCGCGGGCAAGTCTACCTTTTTGAAGATACTTGCGGGTTTGGAAACGGCGGATGAAGGGGAAGTTGCCCCTCAAAAAGGCCTGAAACTGGCTTATGTGCCTCAAATGGCCTCCTACCCGCCCAATCTTTCGGTTTCGCAGATTGTGACCGAATCGGCGAAGCAGGCCAACGTTCATAATCCAGAGGCCTCTGCCAATAAGGTGCTGGGCCGGGTTGGTTTTTCAGACCCCGAGGTTCTGGCCGCCACGCTTTCCGGCGGGTGGCGCAAGAGATTGACCCTGGCCTGCGGGCTGGTGACGGAACCCCAGCTCATGCTTTTGGACGAACCCACCAACCACCTGGATATTCCGGGTTTTCTCTGGTTGGAACAAATCCTGGAATCCGCCCCTTTCGCCTGGATCATGGTGACCCATGACCGCTATTTCCTGGAACGCACGACCCGGAAGATTTCCGAGTTGGCGCCCTTCTATCCCCAGTGCATGTTCACCATAGAAGGCCCGTATAAGTCCTTTCTTGAGAAGAAAATAGCCTGGCTGGATCAACGAGAGAGTCTTCGCGAGTCGCTTTCCAATAAGGTCCGCCGCGAAAGCGAATGGCTGGCTCGCAGTCCAAAGGCCCGGACCACGAAATCCAAGTCCAGGGTGGATGAAGCCCAACGGTTGATTGAGGAATTAAACGCC
>JBNKOV010001103.1:0-1523 GCA_050294955.1 Holophagae bacterium | reverse complement strand
GTCTCCTATAAAGCGCCACAATTTTTTCTAGGTGATCTCGGTTTAAAATGTTTTGTTTTCTTGCCTTTTCATAGAAATCCTCAGCGGCGATGAAAAGGGTTTTCTCGTCACCTTTCTTCCTTCTTAATAATAGAATCGAAGCCGAAATAGTCGTCCCGAAAAACAGATTTCCAGGCAGCTTAATAACACAATCCACCAAATTTTCATCAATGAGCGCCCGCCGTATTTGCCCTTCACCACCTTTGCGGTAAAGCGCTGCGTTGGGAACAATGACGCAAACACGCCCCGTTTTTGGGTCCATCGTTTCCACCATGTGGGATATGAATGCATAATCGCCTCTGCTGTTGGGAGGTAGGCCGCGCTTGAATCGGTGAAATGGATCCCGTTGGGCGGCATCTCTTCCCCAATTGGTTCGGGAAAAAGGCGGGTTCGCTATAACAATATCAAATGTCATGAGTTGATCGTTCTGTTTAAGAAATTGGGGCTCTCGCAAGGTATCGCCTTGTTCGATGAGGCTCCCCATCATTCCGTGAAGCAACATATTCATTTTTGCAAGAGCCCAGGTCGTTGGGGTTATTTCCTGGCCATACAATGGGAATTGGTTTGCGCCTTTCGCTTTAAGGTGGCTGCCACAGCGTATCAAGAGAGATCCCGTTCCACAGGTGGGATCGCTGATGGTTTCACCTACTTGAGGGTCAACTAGGGCCACAAGAAGGTCTGCGATTCCAGGCGGGGTGTAATACTCCCCGGCCTTTCTACCTGACCCGGCCGCAAATTGCCCGAGCAAATATTCATAAGCATCACCCATGACATCAGGGGTTTGAACCTGTCTTTGGGATAAGTTTAATGGGCGAAAGGCCTCTAAAACACTTCTGAGAATGCGGCCACGTTCTTTCACATCCCCCAATCTAGCTTCACAATCAAAATCAAAATTTACAAAAACATCTTTAAGTAAGGATTGGTTTGAAGCCGCGAGTTGATGCAGGGCTTGGTTTATCAACGCTCCGATGTTTGACTTAAAACGGTTTTGAAAGAGAGAGTCAAATGTACTGACTTCTGGCAAATGGAAGTTGACGGTGTTTGTATGCCCTTTCACATCGGAGAGGTACTTCAAAAAAAGTATCGCAAGCAAATAATTTTTATAATCCGCAGCCTCTAGCGTTCCGCGTGAAGAACAACAAGCCTTCCATAGGGCCTTATTCAGGGCTATTGCCATGCCATTGACCTCACTGTGTGCTGGATTTTCATATGAAGAACCCAGGATCTCCCTGCCTTTATAAACTGTTGCCCCTGAATTTGCATGCCTTTGAGTTCAATGACATTAAAACAATCAGAATCTGCTCCAATGCCGAAATAGTTGTCTTCCGGGCCGATCGCTGCGCCATTGCCATGGAGAATAACAGGATGATGAATATGAGTAGGGTCCATGAATCTTGGGCGTTCATGCCAATTTTTGGGGTCGTTGCCACAAAAATAAAGTCTTACAAGAGCATTCTTATTGACCCAGATCGGAAGAGCACACG
>JBNKOV010001102.1:0-1548 GCA_050294955.1 Holophagae bacterium | reverse complement strand
CCTGGGCTACAACGCCTTTTTTCCCGAAGAGATCCGTGATGGCCAACTGCCGCCCATTCCCATTGTCCGTTCGATTACCGCCGATAGCGAGCCGGTCAAAGGCCCGCTGAAACTCTCATGGGGCAACCATTTGTTGAGTTTTGGCTTTTCGGCGCTTCATTTTACAGACGCCAACCTGGTGCGTTTCGCCTATCAACTGGAGGGCATGGACAAATTCTGGCAACCCGTGAAACCGGGTCGGTTTGAGGTGTCCTATGGAAAACTGCCCGGCGGTTCCTATAAGTTCCGGGTGAAGGCTATGAACTCGGATGGCGTCTGGAGCCATCCCAGCGATCCCATTCGAGTGAAGGTGGCGGCCAAACCCTGGTTGTCGTGGTGGGCCTGGGTTTTGTATGTTCTGGCCCTGGTCTTCCTGGTGAAGGGCGTGAGTCAATTCCACAACAAGCGCTTGCAGTCGAGGAACCTGGTTCTGGAGAAACGGGTGCTGCAGCGAACCGCCGCCCTGGAAAAAGCCCAAACCGAGTTATTGGATCAGGCCCATGCGGCTGGCAGGGCCGAGGTTGCGGTTTCCACCCTGCACAATGTGGGCAATGTGCTGAACAGCATGAATATTTCCAATCAGCAATTGCTGGACCTGGGCCACTCCGACACGGTGGTCTGTCTTACCAGAGGCAATGAGCTGTTGGCTAAGATTTTACAGGAGGTCTCCCATCCCAAGGCGGAACAACTGCACCAATATTTCGATCTGCTCATTAGCAAACTGGGGGAAGAACGGGCCTGGCTGAAAGAGAATGTGATGCGGGTTCAGGAGAAGATGGAGATTTTGCGAGCCTTCGTTCGGTCCCAGGATGGCCTCGAAATTCACTATGTTATAGAACGATTGGACTTAAAAGACCTGGTCACTGAGACCCTGGACATGATGTCGGAGCTTTTTAAGAAGCAGGGCGTTGAGGTGGTTCATGGGGGCGGGGACCGGGTGGTGGTTGAGGGCAGGCGGAACAAGATGATCCAAATCCTGCTTGAGGTTTTGAAAAACGCCGTAGAAGCCATGGAAAACAGCGACATCCGCAGGTTGACCATTAACATTGGCTGCGATAAGACCCATGGTCATATTCGGGTGGAGGATACGGGCGTGGGTTTTGAGCCCGGAGTCAGCGAGGCCCTGTTCAATATGGGCTATACCACTCGAACCGAAGGCAATGGGTTCAGTCTCCACCTGGCGGCCAACGACCTTATTGTGATGAAAGGCGGCATTCAGGCGGAAAGCGAGGGGCCGGGCAAGGGCGCCTGCTTTATTTTGAAACTGCCCCTTGAGAACGGGGGTCAGGCGGATTCGGACCAGGACTCCCAATAGGCCAATAATAGAGGCGCGCCAACCAGGGGCGCTTTGTACAAAGCCTGGTGCAGATGGGTTTGCAGCCATAAACCGGGAAAATCGCCGTCGTAGTGAGCCGCCAGGGGTCCCAATGCCGCACATAAACCCAGAATGGCTGCGCCGTAGAGGGCGGGACGCCGAACCGCTGGTATGAGGGTCAGAATCCCGAACAG
>JBNKOV010001101.1:0-1550 GCA_050294955.1 Holophagae bacterium | reverse complement strand
CTCTATAATTCAGCTCTGGCATGACATGTGGGAAAACAGAGTCATAAAATGTCCAGTCAGCTAAACTTTATTCCTACACAACTACGCAGCATGTCTCTAAGGAACAGACTATCATAATGGAAAATCTGCTGTCGCAGTATCATGTGGGAAGAATGCATCTGGCGTGCATAGTTGGCGTCTTCAGGGCGATGCAGGACCAACCAACAGCGTCTTTCTGGCAGGTCCATGCGTGTTGCACGACCACTTCCTAAAGCCCGATGCTTTTCGCAAAAAATACCTGGCTGTTGAACTCTCAACGAATTCCAAAGCACGACTTTTTGAGGCATCTCCCTGTGAAGAAGCTGCTCTTGCTATATTGAAGGAGGCTGACTGTTTGGATAAAGAAACCTTGGGGATACGGTTGGACCAACTGGCGGAGCGATTGCTCTTTTTTTCGGAAAAAGAGCGGACCTTACTGGCCGAAGCGGGTTTGCTGCTCCATTTTTGACGCGGTTTCCCAAGGTTTTGTTGGTGGGCAATTCACCAATTTTTTCTCATGGGCGCAGGTTTGTGTTTATTATTGCGCCTTGACCTTTTAAGATGTAAGAGAAAGGACAGGAGCGCTTGTTTGACTAAAGTTGTGATTGCAGAGAAGCCGAGTGTTGGCAGGGACATTGCACGGGTTTTAGGAGCCAACCAACGCAGAGACGGTTATTTGGAAGGGAATGGATATGTGGTGACTTGGGCCATTGGCCATCTGGTTCACCTCGCAGAACCCAACGACTATGGCGGCGCCTGGGACGGGCGTTGGTCATTTTCCCAATTGCCTATTCTCCCTCAGGACTGGCGGTTAAAAACCCATAAAGACACCCAATCCCAATTTAATACGGTGAAACGGTTGATTAATGCACCGCAAACGGATGAACTGATTTGTGCAACGGATGCGGGCCGCGAAGGCGAAAATATTTTCCGTCTGATCTATCGTCACGCGGGTTGCACAAAGCCCTGGAAGCGGCTTTGGGTTTCCAGTTTAACCGACGAGGCTATTGAAGAAGGTTTGCGCAAACTCCATCCCGGCGCAGAATTCGATGATCTCGCTCAGGCTGCATGGAAACGATCTCAGGCGGATTGGCTCATGGGCATGAACCTGACCCGCGCCTATACGGTGCATCACGGGTCTTTGTACACCATTGGTCGGGTTCAAACCCCTACCCTTGGGATGATTGTGAAGCGCGATTTCATCATCAGCCAGTTTAACAAGGTGTACTACTATGAGATCCTTGCTCATCTAAATGAAGGTTTTACAGCTAAGTACACCCGGGAGAAGAAAACAAGAATAGACGAGAAACCACTTGCGGAACGGCTATTTCAGGCTTTAAAAGGACATAAAACAGGGGTTGTGGTGAAAGTGGAGAAGAAGAAGAAAATATACCACCCGCCGCCTCTCTACGATCTTATTACGCTGCAAAAGGACGCTAACAAAAGATTTGGCCTCACAGCCGCTGAAGTGTTGAAACTGGCCCAGACTTTGTATGAAAAATATAAGCTGATTACCTACCCCAGAACCGAAA
>JBNKOV010001100.1:0-1553 GCA_050294955.1 Holophagae bacterium | reverse complement strand
GACGAAACCTTCACAACTTTCGTCGGTCTGTGCTGGCTGACAGAAGGTGTCCATTCCAGAAAAAAGAAAAATGACTGCCCTGCCAACCCTAGCCTCGATCTGTGCCGTTGGGTCGAGAGGGAGGAAGGCCACCGGCGCCGCTGCAGGCAAGGGTCCCAACGTCGGATTGATGACCAGGTTGGCGCTTCGGTTCTGAGAGATCTCAGAAGGGGTGAGAGCGCGATCATAAACTGCTGCGGCATAAATGGTTCCAAACATTTGCCCATCGCCCACCGAGGGGGAATCCAAACGGTTGAAGTGTTGACCCACCGTGAAGTGCGCCAGCTTCTGCCATTTACGCAAAGAAAGGTTCTGATTCAATTGGTGCAGATTGCCGTTTATGTAGAGCTTCATGACGTTGTTGGCGTAAGTGGCAACCACATGGTTGCGCTGCCCGGGAACCAGTGCGTCGTTGACATCGATATCAAATTGGGTTCCCTGGTAATCGTACAATCTAAACCGAATATGGTCGTGATAGGCGTAAATCCGAGCCATGTAACCGTAGTTGGCGGAGGACAGGCTCACCAGGTCCCGTGAGTTGAAATTCTCGATTTCTTTTTCATAGACGAAATCCACTTCCAAACTGAAAGCCTCGGTGGAGTTCATGACGCTCACCATCCGAGCCGCGCCCTGCTGGGTGGCCAACGAGCCGCCTCGGGTAAAGGTGGCCCCGCCTGGGCTTCGCTGAACAACCCTGTCGTCTTCCCACAAGTGGAAATTGTTGCCAGTTGAGTCTTCGTAGAAAGCGCCAGCCTTGAACAGATACTCGCCAAGAATACCGTCCGCAACCCTGCCGCCTGTGGCATTGCGCTGCAGATGTTGAACCGGTCTGGCATGGTTGGGTCCCGAACGGAAAACACTATCTGGAACCAGGGTTTCCGGCCCGCCGTTCAAACTCCAGTAAACATCAAAGTCCGGCCCATTCCAGGCGTCTTGGGTAACCACGCGATAGTGGTGATTGCCTGGACCCAGATAAATCTCGCCGGTTGGCTTCCATTGATTGTTGTATTCCGCATTTAATCCACAGACAAGCGTGCCGTTAACATAAAGCGCGCCTGTTCGGTTGATTCGAAATTGGTGAAATCCTGGATTGGTGATCTGCAGAACACCTTCCAAGTTGACGATAATGCCTCGGTTGATATGCCGCCAGCCAAGCGGTGTAAAGCCTTCGGGGTCCGGGTTTAACTGAGTGCCCGGATGGTCAACGGTGGCAAAGGGCTCCAAGCCTTCTCCCTGCTGGAGAATGCCATTGTAGGATTCTTTGGCGTACAAGCTGGCGATTAGACCGTCCAGGGTAAGGTCTTCCCTGTCGGAGAACATCTGGTAGATGAATTCCTTTTCTCTCCCGTCAGTGTCTCTCACCAGAAAGGAAACCGCGTTTTGGCCTGGATTCAATTTCACGCCTGCTTTGAATCTGCCATTGTAGAGCACTCGGGGCTGTCCATTGATCTCCACGGAAACATCGTGATTGGGACTCATGATGTAAGCAGTGATGCGAGGTTCCGGCGCACCTG
>JBNKOV010001099.1:0-1578 GCA_050294955.1 Holophagae bacterium | reverse complement strand
GGGCAGGACAAGAATCTACCTAACGCCGGAACTTTACAGCCGTTCAAGAAGCGAAACACACCAAATGCCTTTTTTAGCTCGATTCAACGATCCCAATGGATCTATTGCGAATGATACGCCCTTCATCATCGAAATAGCCCCGCTCGCCTGTTGCAAAGAGTCGAGTTCCAGACTCGGAGCTGAAGGGATTGGGAATAAAAGCCTGCGCAGTGATTGCAGGCTGCCCGCAATAGCCCCTCGCTAAATGGGTTGATTCAATGTACAAATCGCCTTCAAAGCCGATGGGCGTCGGATTCATAAAGGGGTCGAGAACGTAAATCCTGGAGCTGGAATTGGCACAGCCAAGAGGTGTTATTCCCAAATTTAGATCCTGGTTTTCAACCCCATCAAAATCTTCGCTCCAAGAAACGCCAGATGTCAACTCCTCCAAAATCTGGATAACAGTATCCACAATTTGTTGAGCAACGTTTCTCTCGAAAAGTTGTTTCTGGTAGACCAGATGTCCGCGCAAACGAGTCGTTCCCTTCTCAACTTCCTCATTGAAGGTGAGGTTGAGATCAAAAGCCGAGAGAGAGAGATCACTCTCTAGAAGTTCCGTGCTCAACCCGTTCAAATCTAGAGAACCGCTGCCCTTGTTATAAATGAACAAGGCCTGAAATATGGGATTCACCCCAGGAAGTCGCGGCGGTTTTAAAAGATCCACCAACTTATCGAAGGGGTATTCCTGCCGGGAAAAGGCTTCCAAGGCAACCGCTTCAACTCGATCAAGCATACTGTAAGCAGAGAAATGTCGCTCATCTTCAACATCCACACGCAAAGCTATGGTATTAATAAAGATCCCAATAAGATCTTCAACTTCTTCCCGGTTCCGATTGGCGACAATGGTTCCAGTAACAATGGACGACTCCCCAAATACCAGATAGCGAGCCGCCTTGAAAACACCCAGCAGAACCATGAACAGAGACTTTTCTTCCAATGCGCAGAAAACAGATAGTTTCTCATACAACTGGTCCGATATGTCAAAGCGCACGATGTCACATAAATAATCCGGCGCTTCAGGCCTTGGCTTTTGAGTTTTGGAGATGGGAAGGTTGCCCTTCAATTTATCAAGCCACCAGGTCTCCTGTTCATGAGCTTCCGGACCCCGTATCCATTGATTTTGCCAATGAGCAAAATCGCCGTATTGAATGGGCAAATCGGGCAAATCCGCTGGTTTACCTTGACAGAGAGCGGTGTATAGCTTTGACAGCTCCCGGTTAAAAACACCAAATGACCAACCGTCTCCAACAACATGATGAAAGGTGAACAGAGCAATGTAGCCATCATCTTCAAGCTGCAAAAGCAGCCAACGGGCAAGAGGATCACGGTGAAGATCAAAGGGCTTTTCCCTTTCCAAAACCACCAGTTTTTTCGCAACCGCAACTGGATCGGCCAACATACGCAAATCTATAACTGTCAAAGGCTTGACATGATCGATTGGTTTAACTACCTGAACTGGGACACCCCGCTCTTCCAGAAAGACAACCCGCAGAGCCTCGTGCCTTGCCACGATGGCAGCCAGGGCGCGGGAAAGAGCGG
>JBNKOV010001098.1:0-1589 GCA_050294955.1 Holophagae bacterium | reverse complement strand
AGAGTTCATTGGGACCATTGTCGTTTACCAGAAACAGGTCCAAATCGCCATCGTGATCCGCGTCCAACCATAACCCGTCAACGGTGTTCAAGTTTCCATTTCCCACTTCCGCTGTGGCAGTCAAGTTAGTCCAATCCCCGTTTTCCCCTTGGCTTAAGAGTAGGTTTTCACCGGATCTGCATAGGTAAACCTCCCACAAGCCGTCGTTGTTCATATCGCCCCATAAGGCCGTATTCACATTTTCAATGGTTGCGAGGGGATGGGTTACATCCAATGTGAACCCGTCCTCTGTTGCCAGGAAAATACCGTTCAGGATTTTGTTGTTGAGAGTAAGTGCTTTGGGAATAAATAGATCGGAGGCGTCATCACCATTCAGGTCACATGTCGTTATGGATGGTCGACCTTGCTTAAACCCCGTCCATGCGGCCCCTTCTGGTAAATCTGCCAGCATTTTGGCTTCTGCAAATAAAGGACCTTCCGGCATTGAAACAGGATTGGGATTTTGCAGGTTGGTCGTGGCCGCTTCGGCCTTTGGACCCATGCGGCGGTATTTGAATTCTGCTTGATGGGCCTGGGGATTTCCATCTAATTTCTGAAAATCCTCCAAAGCCATGCGTGCGCCGTCCCGGTCGCCCATTCGCTGTTTACTCTGGAAAAGACCATAGTAGGCGCTTCGCAGATAGGGGTCTTTATCAATGGCTTTCTTGTACCATTTCTGGGCCGCCTCATGATCCCCATCCCGTGCATGGCATTGCCCCAGATAATAGGCGGCATGAGCATCGTCCGGATCGCCATCGGCTACCGTCTGAAAATGGGTTTTGGCTGTGGCAGTATCGCCTTTGTACAGATACAAAAGAGCCGAACAATAATGCGCTCTGAGATTATTGGGTTCTTGATCCAAAACACCAGCGAGAATTGCCAGCGCTTTATCCTCGCTACCCTCGGTCTGCAAATTCAGCGTGGCGATAGCCAGGTTAATGGATACTTCTCGCCAATTGGGATGCGCCTCGGATAGAACCTTGAAGATATCGTGAGCGCCCTGGTAATCGAAATATCCCATAAGACCCACGGCCTTATTATTTTCAGCAATATCAGCTTCTTGAGGTCCCGATGGTTTGGGTGGCGCGCATCCAAAGGACAAAATCAGAAAAAAGATGAACCATTGTTTCGTATAACTCACAGCTTCTCCTTTGCTGCCTTAATCCGCGCGCGCAGGTTGTCGATGGTAATGGGATGTTCCGTTGCCCGTTCTAGTCGGGTCGAATTCATGTAGGGGTGAATTTGAGTGCGAAGATGGGCCTGGGTGTCGTGTCCCAGACGGCGTTTTTTTTCAGCACGCAATAGGTCGATATCTATAGGCGCCACAACCACTTTTTCTCCTTCGCCCGGATCTGCTTGCGCCAGAATGCGTCCATCGTAATCCACCACCATGCTCCCCCCGGGCCAACTGAAAGGCGGGTATTTCTTCAAATTGGCCCCTTGATTGGCGGCCACGACATAGGCCATATTCTCAGCAGCCCTTGCCCGATTGAAAAGGGTCCACCAGTCCATGGGCGGGGTCGCGCCCCAGGGATCCATATAAGCCGAGA
>JBNKOV010001097.1:0-1592 GCA_050294955.1 Holophagae bacterium | reverse complement strand
CCTGGGTTTTCGTCCTTTCCAGCCCTGACAATAAAGAGAGGCGTGTTGTCAGACAGATCGTCAATGGATTTTGTCGCTGCAGGATTCACAAATCCCCACGTTTTTGACGCATCAGCAACGGTGGTGGCTCCGTTAAAATCCATCATAAACCCGTAACAAAGAACGCCGCATTTCAATAAATCACCATATTGCATTAATACAGCCAGGGCATTGGGCGCATTGGAAGAACAGGCCCAAACCCCCAACTGATTTGGATCGACGCCAAGGGCGGCCCCATTTTCAATCAAATAACTGAAAAGTTGATTGATATCTTCTTTCGGATCTTCATTGGCGTAGGTAATGGCGATCATGCCTGAGGCAGCCGTCAGTTGCGCCCACGAAGTGTAGGAGCCCATGTCTTTTTGCAGACAGCCCAATTTGGCCTTGTACCCAGGATCAGGAAAACCAGTCACAAAAATCACAGCGGGCAGCAGTTGGCCTTCCGCTTGCGGAGGATAGTAGATATCCAGGGTTAATTCACCTGTCGGTTTGTTTGCATAAACAAGGTCTCTCCGCACCTTGAGGCTTTCCATGCCTGGAATAGCATAACCAACTCTCTTCTTTGTGATAGGATGCTGTGGGGTTTCTTCGCCCATGGTCAACTCCTTGGAAGCCCTGGCGCCCAAAATTGAAAACCGAAAACCTGATGAATTACCAGAACAACCTCTGCTTGGGACAGTCTAGTATATCCCAACATCTCAGCTCATTCAAGCGAGCCGGAATGGGGGATTTCGTCAAAGTTAAGGGAGCTCTATTGCACCGCTTTCAGCCTCAACCAGATTATCATCCAAATTGCGGTCTATCAGCTTGTGATAAGGATCTATCCCTGTAAAGCGTGGCTTTTGAGAAACGACCAATTCAAGGGTTGAACGCCCGCCCGAAAGGGTCTGTTTTTCCAGCATGATAACCTGCCCTGCGCTAAACTTGGGATCAGAGGGATCTTCCCAAAAAAGGCCAATATCTACGGGAATGTCAAACGGCGACGCCTGTTCTTCACCCAAGGCGTCCGCGTAGTATTTAGAAGCGGTAACATCCAGTGATACCTTAAAGTTGCCGTCGGCCAACGGCTCTACCCTACAACCATTCATTCTCAGATCGTATAGGGTGATTTTTTCAAAAAAGTCTTCAATAAGACCGAGATGGTCGGGTCCTGCCTCCTCTTTTAGTAGTTTGAGAAAGTCGGTTGACACTGTATAGGGATTACAACTGTAGGCGCGCTGTTCTATGAGCCGTCGCAGCGTGCGATTAACCACTTCAACGCCCAAATAATCCCTGAGCGCGTACATGATCAGTGAACCCTTGCGATAATGGATATACTTCTGTTTTTCAACTCGATAGAGGGGCAATTCGCCTTCAGGATCCTTGGCTCGGCCGGACAGGTATCCCTCTAATTCATATTTTAGGAAAGACCGGATTTTGTCAACCCCGTACCGCTGCTCCATGACAAGCAAAGCGCTGTACTGGGCTAGAGTTTCGTTTATGAAAGAGGCCCCCTGGACATTGGCTGCCGTCACTTGCATGCCCCACCATTGATGCGCCATCTCATGAACCGT
>JBNKOV010001096.1:0-1592 GCA_050294955.1 Holophagae bacterium | reverse complement strand
AGAACCGCAACGAGGGCCGCGAGAACCGCCCGTTTCATTGCATCGGCGGACTGGGTGGTGTTGTCGAACAGATCCAGTAAATCCTGGTCGTCCGGGGATGACGAAGCGGGGGAATTTATCATGCTCATAAAGCCTCCTGGGAACATGTCTTTAGAGGTATGGGTTTGCGAGCGAGATTGCGGAAAAAAAGAGAAGCGCATCACGCAAAAACGCTGACGAAAAAAGATATGTTGTCTGGTTTGGCTCCCTCAAATATAAGTCCTAATCCGTGTAAAAGGTGAAAAATTCAGGTAATTTTCCTGATTTCATAAAAAAATGGGGTCATGGGTAGGATTGCCATGTACACCCCCGGCAATCTGCATTAGAATAAGGCCCTGCATATGAAATGAAAGGAGTGACCCTTGTCATCGTCACCGAAATACAAACGCATTCTCCTAAAACTTTCCGGAGAGGCTCTTATGGGGCCGGGCAGCTTCGGCGTGGACACCGAAACCATTGCGGGCATTGCCCAGCAGGTAGGTGAAGCGCGCAGCCAGGGCGTCGAGGTAGCCGTCACCGTTGGAGGCGGAAACCTCTTCCGAGGATTGGCTTGCGCCGCAAAAGGCATGAACCGCGCCAACGCGGATTACATGGGCATGTTGGCCACCGTCATGAACAGCCTGGCTTTGCAGGACGCCTTTGAGAAAGCAGGCATTCCCACCCGTGTCATGTCTGCCATCGACATGAGAATTGTAGCCGAATCCTATACTCGCAGTCGGGCGTTGCACCACCTCAAAAAGAGCCGGGTCGTCATCTTCGGCGCGGGAACCGGCAACCCCTATTTTACAACGGATACGGCGGCGGCCCTAAGGGCAATAGAGATTGACGCCGATATCATTATGAAGGCCACCAAGGTAGACGGCATCTATTCTGCGGATCCCGTAAAAGATCCCGACGCCAGAATGATTCCTACTACCAGTTACATGCATGTCCTTGAAAAACAGCTCAAGGTTATGGATGCAACGGCGATTACCCTTTGTATGGAAAACCGAATGCCAATCCTGGTGTTCAACCTGACCAAATCAGGAAATATAGTCAAGGCGGTTCTGGGTGAAACCATCGGAACCTTAGTGGAGGATTAGATGTTGGAAGAATACTATAAAGAATCAAAGACGCGCATGAACCAGGCTGTAAATAAGTTGAAGTCCGATCTTGGGAAGGTCCGCACGGGCCGCGCCTCGCTCAATCTCTTCGATGGGGTCATGGTTTCCTACTACGGTTCTCCTACGCCTCTGAACCAGGTCGCAGGATTGGCCAATCCCGAACCCAGTCTCATCACCATCCAGCCTTGGGAGACCCACATTCTTCCCGACATTGAAAAGGCGATCCTGGCCGCCAACCTCGGTTTAACCCCCAACAACGACGGCAACCTGATTCGCATCTCCGTTCCGCCCCTCACCGAAGAGCGCCGCAAGGAATATGTGAAGCAGGCCCATAGCATGGGCGAGACCACGAAAACGGCGATTCGCAACATTCGCCGCGACATGAACGACGGATTGAAGAAGTTGGAAAAGGACAAGGATATTTCGCAAGACGATCTTCACCGCGGTTTG
>JBNKOV010001095.1:0-1599 GCA_050294955.1 Holophagae bacterium | reverse complement strand
AAACAAGAGACCAAACAGATGTTATCGAGGCAACTTCACATGGTAGGGAAAAAAAAGCTTGAAGCCAGGGGCTGAAATGATCCAAAATCATAGGTCTTGACGATCGTGCCGTGAAGAAAATCTATTAAATTGGAGACTACATATGGCATCCATTCCCAGCGATATTGAGATTTCGCAAAACGCGGAAATTCAACCCATTTTACCCTTTGCCAAAAGCATAGGCCTGGACGAAGACGATCTGGACCTTTATGGAAAATACAAAGCCAAGGTGCATCTTGACGTTTTGGAAAAGTTCAAGGACCGCCCCCAAGGTAAATATATTGACGTAACCTGCATCACGCCAACGCCATTGGGCGAAGGAAAGACCGTAACATCGGTGGGTCTTACGCAAGGCCTTGGTAAAATTGGAAAAAAATCCATGATCTGCATTCGCCAGCCATCTCTGGGTCCCACATTTGGGATTAAGGGCGGCGCTGCAGGCGGCGGATACAGTCAAATTGTACCCATGGAAGATTTCAACTTGCATCTTACCGGCGATTTTCACGCCATTAGCGTGGCCCATAATTTGATTGCAGCAGCCCTGGACGCTCGCGTCTACCATGAAAACCGACTCCCCGACTCAAAACTGGAAAAACTCGGCGTAAAGCCGCTAAAAATTGATCCCTACAGCATCCTGTGGAACCGGGTTGTAGATGTAAACGACCGAGCATTGCGTAAAATTAATCTGGGCCTGGGCGGCAGCGGCGACGGCTTTCCCCGCGAGAGCGGCTACGATATTGTGGCGGCTTCAGAGTTAATGGCCATTCTGGCCCTCACCACCAGTCTGGAAGACATGAGAGGGCGCATTGGCCGAATCATAGTAGCCTTCAACAAGTACGGAAAGCCAGTTACAGTGGAGGACCTTGGTGTTGCAGGCGCTGTTACCGTGTTGTTAAAAGACGCCATCATGCCCAACCTCATGCAAACCATTGAGGGTCAACCAGCCTTCATCCATGCTGGCCCCTTTGCCAATATTGCACACGGCAATAGCTCTATCATTGCAGACAAGATAGCGCTGAAGCTGGCTGATTACGTTGTCACGGAATCGGGATTTGGCGCAGACATCGGCATGGAGAAATTCTTCAATATCAAGTGCCGATATTCCGGACTCATGCCCAATGCTGTGGTTCTTGTGACCACTGTTAGAGCCTTGAAAATGCATGGCGGCGGCCCCAAGGTAACACCAGGAAGACCTCTGAATCAGGCCTATACTGAAGAGAACATCCCGCTGTTGGAAAAAGGCATCGTCAATCTCCAGCATCATCTGAGCGTGGTTAAGAAGTTCGGCATACCTTCCGTGGTTGTGATCAACCGCTTCCCAACAGATTCGCCCAATGAATTGGAGCTGGTGAAGAAGATGGCCCTAGAATCAGGCGCCGAAAAGGCTGTCCTGGGAACCTATTGGGCCGATGGAGGCGAAGGCGCGGAAGAGTTGGCTCGCGCCGTGGTGGATGCTTGCGAGAAACCTGCGAATTACCAACCGCTTTACCCGTTAGAAATGGGAATCAAGCAAAAAATTGAGACCATTGCCAAAGAGGTTTACGGGGCGGATGGCGTCAT
>JBNKOV010001094.1:0-1623 GCA_050294955.1 Holophagae bacterium | reverse complement strand
ATTTTATTCTGATCCAGAAATGGGGGAATGGGGAGGAGAATTGATCCGAACTGTTCATAGGAAATGGCTTTCCCATCTCTCAAACTGTCCGTCATAGCTTGGAGTGCTGTAATGAATGGTTTACTTTTCAAAATATAACGAAAGAATGAGATGTAAATATTTCGCGCCGCTTCCAAAACAGTATATGCAGGAGAAACACAACCAACGTAATTGCTATGCTCGATACCTCCTTCGAAGCTTCTCAGACTTATTACAAAATCATTTTCCTCAACATGTCTGAATGACCCTAAACCCTTTAGAGCAAGCATAACTTTAGAGGAATTAAGCTCAATCATTAGACTCTGGGGGACAACACCTAGCTTTTGGCTCACTGCTAGCTGGATGTCTGATGACTTCGCCAATTCTCGTCGTTTTAAGAAAATACGTTTGCCGTAAAAAAGGGGCCAATCAACTGGAATCTCCCCCAACCAGGCCACCCCAGAATCTTTATACTCGGGATAAGCCCGATACCTGCCGCCGCTCATGAATGCACTTCCTGCAAGAGCTGCATGATTTCGGCGCTTACCCGGTCCAGATCGGCGTCAATTTCGGCCAGGTCTCTTGGGGGCTGGTATTGGTAAAAATGACGGTTAAAGGGGATTTCATAGCCCACCACGCCAATCTCATCGTCCAGAGCGTCCCGTTTCCCCGAGTCGATCCAGGCGTCGGGCACATGGGGCAAGACCTCCCTGGCGAAGTAGGCCTCAAGGCTGGCGTTCACGGGGCGGCTTGGATCCAGGGCCACATTCTCATAGTCCCGCAGATCGGTGTCGGGTTTATACTCCACCACCTTGCCGTCCACCTGAAACAAACCATAAACCGGATCGCTCTGGGCCTTGTGAACCTTCTTAATCACCCGGGCCGCCTCGGGATTGGTCCAACTCACGGCGGCTGCTATCTGTTTCTTTTGATCGGAATCCAGCTTCACGCCCGTGGCCTTCAGGGCCTTGTCGAACCCGTTCATATCATCCCATTGGTCCTGTCCCAATTTGGCCTGTACCTCGCGGGCCTTCAAGAGGGTCGCCTTTTGAGCCAGCCAGGTTTTGGGATTCAGAAGATCCTTAATTTGACCCTCTTTCAGACCGGTGAAACGGGACTTCATTTCCTTGCGAATATCGGCCTCGGCCTCGTGGAGCTGACCATACAGCTCACAATCCGGACCATCGCGCCATTCCTCGCCGCAAGTCTCATAGACCCACTTCATGGGTTCATTCAGCTTGCCTTTGGCAAAACGCAGTTCCTCCAAGCGTTCATCGCTGAACTGATAGGACTGGCGCAGAGGACGTTCAACCGTCATGCGGCGAAACCCGAACTGGTGGGTCTCAAAAATCTTGGCCGCAAAGGTTTTGGGCGCCTCCGGCTTCTCGTTCTCAGACGACCGGCCCCTGTTGCTCTTCTCATCGGCTGGTTTGTCCAGGGTTTGGGCCTCGATTTCCTCAAAAGCCCCAAAGGCGCGGGTGATCATGGCGATATCCATTGCCTTGATCTTTGGATCACTTTTAAAAAGTGATTCGGGCTTTTTCTTAACGACCTTTGGGTTAACCCCTTGGGATTTTAGCTGAGCCTTGATTTCCGCCGATGAAG
>JBNKOV010001093.1:0-1640 GCA_050294955.1 Holophagae bacterium | reverse complement strand
CATTTGCTGTGCCAGCCCGTTTATATTCATAATCTCTTTTTCTTATTCTGCCAGGTTTCTCTGAGATTGTTTCTCTCGCATCCTTTAGAAGTTGAACTGGCTTTTCATCTAAGCAAACAACTGGTTCTTTCAAAAACTTTCAGAAAATGCGCGGGGTCACAACCCAAGGCCTTGCCAACCACCGCCTTCTGTTCTTCCAAGGAAGGACAGGGACATTTGAAATGGAAGGCAAAGGCGCGAATATTTTTATCATTCCCGGTGGCCACATCCATAGAAACAGCGGAATAGAAGGGGTAATCGATCCCCACCAGCCCGCCCAGAAGCGGCGCCTTCACATCCTCTTTTTTGCAAAAGACCCCAAGCGTTTGAATGTCATTGGTTTGAATGGAGGCCAGGATCCCAGCAGCCTCGGGATAGATGGGGAGCAGAAGTTTGGCGGCGACAGGAGGCGGAACCGCCATAACCAGACGATTCGCAGTGATATCGCCCTGCGGGGTCTTGACCACGAAAACACCATTCTCTCGAACAATGGACTCCGGAGCGCAGTTGGGAAGAAACTGAAGATTGGGGTGTTTGCACAACTCTTGAGCGACCTGTCCCAAGCCTTTTGGGAAGCTAAAACTTTTCAGGACATCCTTGCGACGCGCCCTCTTTCGGAAAACGGAAAGCGCGGGGAACTGACCCGCGTCTTGAGACAAAACAGCATTGAAAAAATGACGAAACAGTTGCTGATAGTTCTTTTTTCCCAATACTTTGGAATAATATTCCTCAACCGTGCGACCGTCTTTTTTTGTTCCAAACAACTTGGGCAGCGATAACAGAAGCTCGATCCAACCGATCTTTTGGGGCACGGAAAAAAGCTGATCCTGATCAAGCACCTTATAGGAGTGTTTCTCCCTGGGTTCAAGATGGTTGAGCAGGCCTCGGGCTTCGAGGATTTCAATAATGTTTCGATAGGAATTGAACATGGCGTGAGCGCCTAGCTCCAGACGATGGTTTCCATGGACCGCCGTGTTGATACACCCTCCGGCCAACTCATTCTTTTCCAACAAAATAGGATCCATCCCGGCTTCTGCGCAATAATGGGCGAAGCTTAAACCGCTAATGCCGCCTCCAATGATGACCGTTGATGTGGATTTCATTTATATCTCCCCGCTTCCCTGCAAATTGCATTTCAACTAGCCAAGCCTAGCACAACCCGTCTAAGACGTGAAGCAGGTATTTGTAGAAGCAGGGCGTAGGCATGGGGCGCGTTTATTTGCTCATGTCACCTTACCCCCGGCAAATCCAACTCCCAGGTATGAAACAGGACTGGGCGCTGACTCTCTTCGTCTGGCTCGACCAGGTCTGGCACAAACAGCTCATCGTCCTGCAACATATAGAGTTTGTTGCCGTTAATGCGAATCAACCATCCGGGAACAGGCAGGTTCGCGATCACCCTTTCCTCCGATTGTAAATCGTAAAAATCAAGGGAAAAACGACGGTTGTTATTGAGCCGCCAACAAACCACAAGATACTTATTTTCAACGACATGAATGCCATAAATCTGGCTGAACGAATTGTAGTAATCGTAGAATGCGACCCGACTGAACATATTCTTTGACTCATCGGGTATTGGGGCGAAATACTTGGGCGGCTTC
>JBNKOV010001092.1:0-1643 GCA_050294955.1 Holophagae bacterium | reverse complement strand
CAATGTAAGACCATCACCCTCGGTTCCAATACAGATCCCTATCAACCCATTGAACGCCAGTATGCTATCACCCGGAAACTACTCGAAGTCATGGTTCAATGGCGGCATCCCGCAGTCATTATTACCAAATCGGCGCTTATCCTGAGAGACCTGGACCTGTTGACCGATTTGGCGCGGGATAATCTCATCCTGGTGATGGTTTCTGTAACCACGCTTTGCCCGGACCTGGCCTCAAAAATGGAGCCTCGCGCTGCTGCGCCACATCGCAGAATTGAAGTGATCAAGGCCCTTTCCCAAGCGGGAATCCGGGTAGGCGTGAGCGCAGCTCCCATGATTCCTGCCCTAAATGACATGGAAATGGAGAAAATTCTGGAATTGGGCGCCGGAGCTGGGGCTCAGACAGCCGCCTACATTCTCATTAGACTTCCCAATGAAGTGCGAGACCTGTTCCTGGAATGGTTGAACACCCATTATCCCGGAAAAGCGGAACATGTCATGAACCTCATTCGTGAAATGAGAGAAGGTCAGGATTATCGGTCCAGATTTGGCGAGAGAATGCGCGGGCGCGGCGTTTACGCTCAGTTGATGTCCAGGCGCTTCAAAGTAGCGGCGCGACGCTTCAATTTAAACCATCGAATCTATGATTTAGACACCCACCATTTCAAGCGACCGCCCCGAGCTGGCGATCAATTATCCCTTTTCGAAGAGTAGGTTATGTGTATTGCGTTCCTTGCATGGCAAATCGTGCCCAACCAACCCATTGTTCTCGCGGCCAATAGAGACGAGTTCTATTCACGTTCTACCCAACCCATGCATTTCTGGGAAGACAACCCACAAATTTTAGCGGGGCGAGATCTGCAAGCCGGAGGAACCTGGCTGGGTCTAAGCCGTTCGGGCCGAATCGCCTTCCTCACCAATTTCCGGGAGCCGGGTGATCTCAAATTTGAGGGGCCGTCTCGCGGGGAGGTGCCGCTTCAATTTCTGACTTTCGACGGAAGTATTGAGGCCTTTGCCGCCCATATTAAAAACGTGGGTCCCCATTACAATGGCTTTAATCTGATTTTTGGAGACTCAACTGAAATGTTTCATTTCTCCAACAGAGGTGGTGCGCCAACTAGTTTGAAGCCTGGTTATCACGGGTTGAGCAATCACTTACTCAATACGCCATGGCCAAAAGTGCAAAAGGGACGGAAGGAATTAGCTGAACTGGACAATCCTCTGGAAATGAATCAGCTTTTCAATATTCTCGGTCACACCGAAACTGCAAGGGATGAGGATCTTCCCAATACTGGCGTTGGTCTTGATCTGGAACGAATGCTCTCCCCCATTTTCATTCGGTCTGAACAGTACGGAACCCGAAGCGGAACAGCCCTAACAGTAGGCGGCAACGGAGAGGTTTTTGTTGAAGAACGCACCTATTCCCAACACCTCCAGCGGTTCACTGCTCAAAATTTCAATTTCCAAATTCAGGATTCAGTGAAAAACGATCACAGCCAATAGAGGCATAAAAGCAAAATCACCATAGGAGGATATAATGCCAAACCAAAATAGACCAAACTCCAATTACACAGAGAAAGGCGCCATTTTTTCGTTACTGAATTAACCCATAAGAGAACAAAGAGGTCATCAAATACCGAACAAGA
>JBNKOV010001091.1:0-1650 GCA_050294955.1 Holophagae bacterium | reverse complement strand
TCTGAGATGGCTGATAAGCTCATCCCCTATGTTTGTGATATGGGGTTTACCCATATTCAGCTCACGCCTATCATGGAGTATCCCTACGATCCTTCTTGGGGCTACCAGCCCGTAGGTCTGTTCGCGGCTACAAGTAGATTTGGCGGACCCGAAGATTTTAAAACCTTTGTAGAAAAATGCCACAAGCACAAGATTGGCGTGTTCCTGGATTGGGTTTCCGCCCATTTCCCCAAGGACGACCATGGTTTGGGTCGTTTTGACGGCAGCCCTCTCTACGAACATGTGGATCCCCGTTTGGGTGAACATCCCGATTGGGGCACCTACATCTACAATTACGCCCGATACGAAGTTTCCAATTTTCTGGTGTCCAGCGCTCTTTTCTGGTTGGATCTTTACCACATAGACGGATTGAGAGCCGATGCAGTGGCTTCAATGCTGTATCTGGACTATAGTCGTGGAGAAGGGGAGTGGGCGCCCAATGCTCAGGGCGGGAACACCAACCTGGACGCCATCAATTTTTTACGCCAGATGAATGAATTGGCGATGGGCGACTATCCGGGCGCGGTCACCATTGCGGAAGAATCTACATCCTGGCCAGGCGTGTCCAAACCAACCGCTAAGGGCGGCCTTGGTTTTGGGTATAAGTGGAATATGGGGTGGATGCACGACACCTTGGAATACATGAAGCAAGACCCCATCTATCGCAAACATCACCATCGAAAAATCACATTTGGGCTCAGCTATGCTTGGAGCGAGAACTTCGTCCTGCCTCTCAGCCATGACGAGGTCGTCCATCTTAAAAACTCTTTATTTGGTCGAATGCCTGGAGATAAGTGGCAACAATTCGCCAACCTCCGCGCTTATTACGGGTTTATGTGGGGGCATCCTGGTAAGAAACTGTTGTTCATGGGGGGCGAATTTGCTCAAGTTGGAGAATGGGATTTCAATTCCAGCCTAAGTTGGCATTTACTGGAGAATTCCCAGAACCAAGGGATTCAAAATCTGGTGCGCGATCTCAACCTGTTTTATAAATCCTGCCCGGCTCTTCATCAATTAGACTGTGACCCAAAGGGGTTCCAATGGTTGAAAGCAGATGAAGCCGAAGAATCCTATTTTGCCTGGTTGAGATTGGGGAAGGGCGGCGCAAATCCGGTGGTTGTGGTTTGTAATTTTACGCCCGTGCCCCGGTATGGCTACCGTTTCGGAGTACCAAAACCCGGGATTTACGCCATGCGCATTAACACGGATCGCCTCTGTTACGGGGGTACGGACATGACTGTGGGCGATGAGGTTCAGACTGAGCCTGTTCCCGCAGACGGTCAGCCCCATTCGCTTTTGCTCAATTTGCCGCCGCTTGCAACGCTGATGTTGGAGTATTCCAAATGAATCTTTCAAACCTCTCGGCCCTTCCCGGGGAACCTTTTCCCATGGGCGCCTTTTACGACGGCGCGGGCGTGAATTTCACCCTTTTTTCGGCCCATGCCGAGATGGTGGAACTCTGTCTTTTTAACGAGAGCGGCGAAGAGGAGAAACGGGTTTTTCTACCCGCTCGCACCAATCAGATCTGGCATGGGTATGTGCCGGGTTTGGAGATTGGACAATGTTACGGTTACAGAGTTTATGGGCCTTATGAACCTGAACAGGGACATC
>JBNKOV010001090.1:0-1672 GCA_050294955.1 Holophagae bacterium | reverse complement strand
GATTGGGACCACGATGCCCTGAAACGACAGTACCGTGGATGGGACGGTCTCACCGTAGACCACAACTACAACTGGCACGATTCCATCCACAGCGGCAGCAGCTCCTGCGGCTTGAATCTGGTTGAGCCCTGCGACGACAACTCCCACGGCACCCACACCATGGGCACCGCATTGGGTGACGACGGACAGGGCAACCAGATCGGCATGGCGCCCGACGCCACCTGGATCGGCTGCCGCAACATGGGTTCTGGAAATGGCACGCCCGCCACCTATTCAGAGTGTTTCCAGTGGTTCGTAGCGCCAACCGACCTCAACGGCGACGGCGCGGACCCTGCGAAGGCGCCCCATGTGCTCATCAACTCCTGGGGTTGCCCGCCATCTGAAGGCTGCACCGACCCACTGGTGCTGGAAACCGTGTTGAACAACACCAAAGCGGCTGGCATCGTGGTTGTTGTATCCGCCGGAAACTCCGGCTCCTCATGCAGCAGCGTCCAAGACCCGCCCTCCATTTACGAAAACGGCTTCACGGTAGGCAGCACCCGATCCAACGACGCCATCTCTTCCTTCAGCAGCCGGGGCGCCGTCACCATCGACGGAAGCAATCGCTTAAAACCGGACATCAGCGCGCCGGGCAGCGGCATCCGGTCGGCTGTGCCAGGGGGTTATGGCAGCAAGAGCGGAACCAGCATGGCGGGTCCTCATGTGTCTGGCCTGGTCGCATTGCTCATCTCAGCCGTCCCTGAGCTGGCCGGCGATGTAGACGCCATTGAGCAGATCATCAAAGACACCGCGTTGCCCCTAACATCCACCCAGAGTTGCAATGGGTTCGATGGATCAAAAATACCCAACGCCGTCTTTGGCTATGGCCGGATTCAGGCCTTGGAGGCTGTTCAGGAAGCCATTGGCATTGTAACACTTGACTGCGACGATTACCCCGGCATGGTAGAGGCCTGGCCAGGACCCATGGGCGAGCTACAAGACGGAAACGGGAATGGCGTAATCGACATCGGCGACCTGATTGTCCTGGCGGGTTGTCGAATTTAGTAACCATGACGGCCCGCATCCGTTTATAATACATAACACGTGAGGGGGGACGCCAAGAGGTATCCCATGATGTATCGACTTATTTTAGCGGGATTGTGCATTCATGCAATGGCGGCAGGCTCCGGCCGCGTCATCACCAATGCTCCCACGCCCCAGCATCGCGAGATAGGGCGCACCAGCCTGGGCCTGGTCTTGCCCGAAGGATTCTCAGAAAGCAGCGCCATTGGCGGATACGAGAACGCCGAAAAGAAAGCCCAATTAATAGCGGGCAAACTATCCTTTCCCTTCGCCGTCATGGACCAGGGCTTGAAGGAAGAAATGAAGGGCGACCATGTCCGAATCCTAGAGTCCTTAAAAATAAACGGATACGACGCCTTATTGGTAAAGCATCTCGAAAAGGCCAACGACGGCATATCCGAAGACAACATGGTGATCATGTTGGTGTTTGGGGATCAACACAACGTCTGGCAGGTTAGCTGCGTCTATCCCTCTTCCAACGATGGCGCCTTGGGATTGAAGGTGGAAAAAGCCTTGCTCACCACGGTCCTCATCGAAGACGACAGCTTGGAAGACCCCATGCCAGCGCCAAGCGCCTTCGCCTGGTACGGCGCCATGGGATTGGACCCGG
>JBNKOV010001089.1:0-1683 GCA_050294955.1 Holophagae bacterium | reverse complement strand
GCAGCTTTAGCCAGGTCACAAAGAGATTTCGCCAGGAATGGGGCTCCGCCGTTTTCCAATTGGTAATTGCGGAGATCCTGCAAATACTTCTCAAATCGATTGCGGTTTCCCTGCTGAAGGGCGGCAAGAATCGCGTCTTTCTGCTTTTGAATACTTTGCAGGTCGGCATATCCGCTGTTTTTCCTTTTCTTGGATTTTGACTTGGAGCGGGCGCGCCGTTTCTCTGGTTTGGTTGTTTCATGCACCAGGTTATGGGATATTTTCTCGCCGCCCATGGCGCCAAACCATTGAGTAATCACATTGCGATGCCCCCAGATCTGTTGCATCCCCATAACGGCTTGTAACTTCACAACATTCAGATTTCTGCCGCCTGCCAAGGCCTTTACCGCGCCAGCGAATAATCCCGCCTCCATGGCTTTATGCCGAAACACACGGCGCTCAGCAGGCGCATCTTCCTTATCTGGCGAGAACAGGTCGTCAGGCAGGGCGTCCCAGGCTGTAACTACCCGCGAAATGAAGGCTTGGTTCTTTTCCCAACGCTTAAAAAAATCGAGTAACTGTTGGGCCTCAGCGCAGGCGTTTTTGGCGCCCTCCAAATCGGCATCATCCGGGAGGTGGGCGGCGTAGAAAAAGTTTTCAAGATACTCAAAGACCTCGGGCGTCTCCTCCAGGTAGGCCGCGCAATACTCGCGAACATCCCCTGGCAGTTCGTTGTCCAAAATATTTAAAACCGTGTCCACCGCATCGAGCCGCTCGCTTTCAGTTAGAAGCTGGTCAACCACCTTTTCTCGGTTTGGGAAGCTGCCAAATTTTAAATGAGTTACATCGTGAGTGAAATAGGCCATGGCCTGGGGCGCAACGGGATGGATCGATTCGGGCTGTTTCGCATAAATAGCTTGCCACTCCGAACCGTCGTGAAAGAAAGCCATGCCCTTGCTGGCCGCAATCACTGCTTGCGCCATTAATATTCCTCCAGTTCAACCCCGTGCTTCTTCAGCCGCGCCTCTAATACCTTACGATCTTTTTTGGCTTTGCGCCCGGTTGCCCTTGCAATTTTAACCCGCTCCAAGGTATTAATCGAGAGATTTCCGTAGATATGGGCTTCAATAAATTCATCGTTCCCCGATCCGTCACCGCCTTTCATGATGAAAGTGGGGAACTGGGACGCCTCTGTATGGGCTTCCACTTTAGAACCGGCCTTGGCCACACATAACCAGCTCACATGGTCCCAATCCGCACGATGCCCCTTCTCCAGGTCCGCGAGTTCACGAACGGATTTGTCCAAGACATGCTGCACCGTATTCTCAGTAAAAAACGTGGTGCGTTTGCTAATGAGTTGATTCTTGAGGACCATGGTGCAGGGACCATAATAATCCATGCCGTGGCCGTCCAGGCTCCACGCGCCAAAACGAATGCGTTCCTTATAGTTTGGGAAAAAGGTGTTATCTGCAATTTGACGCCACACATCCCATTCATTGCCCTCGGGAATGCGAATGCCAGCGCCAGTGTATTGGTAGTAATTGCAGTAGAGATTGCGATCCGAGACCGCGAGTTGGTTCACTTCTTCCAAGCTGCGATTGATCACCACAAACCCATTGCTGCAAGCCACTTCAAACTCTCGTATTTGATCCCCCGCCCCACGGGCGGCTGCTTCTGCCACAGCCGCCTCATAGCGAGCCTTCA
>JBNKOV010001088.1:0-1684 GCA_050294955.1 Holophagae bacterium | reverse complement strand
CGGGATTGTTCGGCTCCGCTTTTTCGTAGGCCTCACCAACGGGGAGATAGCAGAACTTCTTCAAATTGGAGAACGCACCGTTCGCAGAGAGTGGGAAACGGCTAAAGCATGGTTATCCAGGGAGCTGGACCGGAGTACTCTTTCATGACTCCCCAGGAGTGGACCAATCTCAAAGAGCTGCTGAACCAGGCCATGGCTCTTCCCAGTGAGAAACGAACCACCTTTATAAGGGAGGGCGCTGAGAGTGATTTTCTAGCGGAAGAAGCCCTTTCCCTGCTCCCCTATTATGAAGATGCAACGACCATGAAGAAGCCTCGCGGTCAAACCACCATCCTTCCAGACCAGCCCCAAATCTCCTTTCCCATTCTGCCCAGCATGGTTGGCAAACGGGTGGGCGACTATGTTTTGAAGGAGAGATTTGCACCGGGCGGCATGGGCGAGGTCTATCTGGCGGAACGAGTGGAAGGCGGCTTCAAACAGAAAGTGGCTATCAAATTCATTCGTCAGGATATGGCTTCCAAAGAATTTTTAGAACGTTTTCGCACCGAGCAACAGATTCTGGCGGATTTGACCCACGAGAACATAGCAAGGCTCTACTCCGGCGGCTCCTTGGAAGACCAGTCTCCCTATATCATCATGGAGTTCATCGAAGGCCAACCCATCCACATCTACTGCAAGAAAACCGGTCAAAGCCAGAAAAACCGAATTCAACTGTTTCGCCAGGTCTGCGATGCGGTTCATTTTGCCCACCAAAATCAGATCGTCCACCGAGATATCAAATCCGCCAACATTCTGGTCACCAGGGACGGAAGCCCCAAGTTGCTGGATTTTGGGATTGCTCAAGCCCTGCGCAACAAGTCGGAAAGAGAAAACAAAAACCGTTTCTTCACACCGGAATACGCCTGCCCAGAACAATTAATAGGTGAACCGTCAACCACGGCTGGCGACATCTACTCGCTAGGCGTTTTACTTTATTATCTGATGACAGACAAGTGGCCCTACGACATTAAAGGCAAACCCGTTGCGGAGATTGGTCAACATACGCTCAACCAACCGCCCACCCCTCCGAGCGCCTATAACAGCCAAATCGGTCAGGAATTGGAAGCCATCATCCTGAAATGCCTGGAAAAAGATCCACGAAATCGCTACGCCTCAGCACGGGCTCTTGACGAAGATCTGAAACGCATGTTGGACGGCAGCCCCGTCCTCGTTCTATCCAACAACTCCATCTATACCCTGAAAGCCAATTTACGCAAACACAAATTGGCTATTTTTATTGGCCTTTTTATTGCCTCCATTTGCGCCATGGCCCTTGGATGGACGCTCTATGAAAGGGACCAGACGAGGGAAAAAGCGAGACTCTCTCTGGTTTTTGGACAGGAGGCCGAAAGAATTGAGGCGCTCATTCGCTACACCTACATGCTGCCCCGTCATGACATTCGCAAGGAAATGAGCGATATTCGTATAAAAATTGAAGATATTGAGCAACGCATCAGGCTGGAGGCTTCCAACGAGTTCGGCTATGGAGACGCCGCTCTTGGTCGCGGGTATTTGGCGCTGGGCGATTTTGAGCAGGCCCAAACTTATTTGGAAAGCGCTTGGGACAAGGGTTTTCAGGGTCCCAGGGTCGCATTTTCACTAGCTCGCACAAAAGGGCTTATTTATGAAGATCGCTTGGAGCGCA
>JBNKOV010001087.1:0-1685 GCA_050294955.1 Holophagae bacterium | reverse complement strand
GAACTTGCAAAAGGTTGTAATTCTAGAGGTATGAAAAATATTGCCGGGATTCGGCCAGTCTACACGGAGACTCCCCTTTTTGCAGCTTACACTGATGGGGCTGCAAGTACCGCCGGACTCATTAATGGTGCTCAATTTGTAGTACCCCAATGCGGTTCCTTGGACACTGGTGATGTAACAGGCAATATAGTTCGTGTTCGTCCCACAGCAATCACCCAGTGGGGTTTTAAGTTGGGGATCAACGGTGGGTCCTTCTACCTTCAAAATGAAGTTGCTGCGATCTGCTGTATAGTTGATCGCTTCGAAATCGTCGCCACAGATCAGGGTAATTCCAACTTGAAAATCGCGAGTAGATTCAGCAGAATTCTTGAACTTGTTCAGGGTGTCTCCCAAAGACAATGCTACCTCGCCATTGGCGTCAAAAGGCGCGATAAAGTTGTGGAATGCACCGTTTGGAAGCTCCATGGAGATGGTTATAACTGGCCCTTCTCCTCCGCGGTCCAAGTTCCTGATTAACAGATTTTGATCAAAATTTTCACCAGATCTCACGGTAAAGGATCCTGTATAGTTATGCCCATTATAGGCTACTTCTCTTAAGTCTTTGGAAAAGAATGCTCTGTCCATGAGGATATTCATTGGGCCTCGAATTTCCTCATGAACGCCATCATAGCGTGAGATTTTTTGAATTGCTACGCCATCAAGCTCCGTTGCCTGAGAACTATAGCCAAAGTTGAAAATAAATAGGGACAGAAAAAACAAAATAAACGATTTCATGATAATCTCCATTTCTCATATACTTTTTCGTGTGACCGTCGGAATTCATCATTTTCGAATACCGCACCTTTTTACCCAAATAACCGGATAATGCCGTCACTCAATTAGGTTAATGAGAAATAAGCTGCGGATTAGCTCAAAAAATTTACTCCAAAAAGCAAAAATGCAATCAAATCACAAGCTAACATGCATACTTTCATGGCACTTAAAAGCGGCATAAAGAAAAACCAATGAGCATTGGGATCCGACCGCCAACAACCCCATACGCTGTCTTTTTTTTCAGAAGCATCCCAATAAACTTCAGATTCAGCCAACATCCGCTTTTTCACTGTTGCTGCTTTCCCAAACCTGAATGCGAGCGCCCACCTTTTTTAAATAACGAGAGGCGCCTCTTCCTGAGGCGTCAGCTTCCTGGCCCTCATTTTGCCATTTCCTGGCCAGGGGCGTTAGAATTTCATGAGCGAGATGACGAACCACGGGAACAGCCACCCCGTCGCCCATAGCCATATAAGCCTGGTTATAGGAGCAATCCTCTGGGAAAAAGGATTGAGAACTTCCAGGCAGTTGGCCCAAGTCGTTAAGAGGAATTCCCATAAACCGGGCCGCTTCAATCCGAGACATCAGCCTGGAGCGCACCCTGTCTCCCTCCACGATGACAATCGTTTGCCTGCTCGAACCGCCCTTAGGCGTTCTAAGGCAGCCCGAAACACCATCAAACCGGACCTCCGCCCGCTGCACGCCATTCCTCATGCGCTTGTACAAGAAACCCACATGGAAACCACCGGAATTCACCGCCGCTTCAACTTTCTTCCGATTTTTAGCGGTCATCATATCAAGAAGTTTCTCAGTGCCTTCCGGTGAATTCCAGGACACATCCTCGGGATGAGTCTCAATAAAATCCGCCATATCGT
>JBNKOV010001086.1:0-1690 GCA_050294955.1 Holophagae bacterium | reverse complement strand
GACGCAATGGTGACGCTGTTGCTATATGTGGATTATGCTAATGAGAGCACGGACAGGCTGTTGAAAAGCTTCTTTCCGTTCGCCCTTCCACACCGCTTAGCTCTTCCTGATTTTTCCGCAGCAAAGAACAAACAGGAGCATAACACTCCAAAAAACACGATTCATTGCATGCCATCCCAAAGGGGCTCTGATTTCCCGAGCTATTGCGGAAAGCGTCCCGTCCGCAGGTCTCCCGAACTTTAATTGCCGCTGTAGGATAGGTTCCTATCCCTACTTGTGCGGCCCAAATCCAAAAGCAGAGCAAATTTAATGCCGTACCCGGATATCGTACTCCAAAAAACGCCAAATAGCATCTATAATTCATCCGGCCCTTAAAAATTCAAACTTGCCCCGAAACCGCCTTGAAAACAAACCGGCAGCGGATACCGGGGAACGAGGGTGCAAGGCGCCATTTTTTCGGAACTCCCGGCGCCGACACCGGCCTTTCGAGTTCCGATTTTCTCCGAAGAAAAATTACGCCGATGGCCGATGATATTAGTACAATTCCCGTTACTCGCTGGTGTAGAATGTCGGAAAACATCTGGAGGCCCAACGCATGCCTTGTATTTTGCTCATTCATTCCAATCCATCATTTCCAGAGGAGATCCGGCGAATCATGAAACCCGAGCTGAGAGGCTTGGAGGTGGTCCCAGATCTAGAGCAGGGCTTCGCCCGGTTTAAAAAAAAGCGATTTGAATTAACTCTGTTCGACATAACCAGTCTGAAAATGGGTGAGGCCAGTCCTTCGGCTGCTTTTTTCAAGGACACCTTCCAGCGATTTCGCAAGGCCTGGCCCAATGCGTGGCTGGTGGTATTAACCGAAAAAGACGGCATGCGCGACGCCGTGATGGCGGTGAAAGCAGGGGCTGACGACTATATGACCTATCCCTTTGTAGAGGTGGAATTCGATTTAATGCTCCAACGGATTGGAGAGGGGCGTCGGGTTGAAGCCGAGCTGGAGTATTTGCGAGACAAATTCTGGCAACAGGACTCTAAAGATCTGGTTTATACAGCAAGTCCCATTATGAAGAAGCTCTACCAAGACGTACAGTCTGTGGCGCCTACGCGGTCCACGGTGCTCATCCATGGTGAGACCGGGGTTGGAAAGGGGGTTCTTGCGCGGCTGATTCACAAACACAGCAAGCGACGAGAGGGACCGTTTATTGCGATTCACTGCGGGGCCATTCCCGATAATCTGGTGGAAAGCGAGCTATTTGGCCACGAACGCGGTTCGTTTACCGGGGCGGTTCGCCGCAAGCTTGGCAGGTTCGAGATGGCGGATAAGGGAACTATTTTCCTGGATGAAATTGGCACGGTCACCCCTCAGGTCCAGGTGAAATTATTGAAGGTGCTGCAAGAAGGGCGTTTCCATCGGGTGGGCGGCGAGTTGGAGATTGAAGTGGATGTCCGAGTGATTGGCGCCACCAACGACAATTTATTTGAGCTGTGCAAGGAAGGGCGATTTCGCAGGGATCTCTATTACCGTTTAAACGTTTTCCCCATAGAGCTGCCGCCTCTGCGAAAACGCTCTGAGGACATTCCCCATTTTGTGGATATCTTCCTTCAACAATTGGAGCGCAACCAGTTTCGCAATATCCGGGGCGTGGAGCCCGAGGTATTGGAGGCCCTGAAACGTTACGAGTGGCCCGGC
>JBNKOV010001085.1:0-1691 GCA_050294955.1 Holophagae bacterium | reverse complement strand
GCGCTTTCTTTCATGCAGGCCCAGCGTTTTTGGGTTGAGCACGCCATAAAAGAATGTAAACAGCAGGCTGGAATGAGTGATTACCAAGTGCGCCAGTGGCGGGCCTGGCATCATCATTTCTCCATGGTCATGCTGATTGGGTTGTTTTTGATGGAAGAACGCCTGAGGTTCCGAGACGAACTCCCGCTGCTGACGTCTGGCGATATCTGGACACTTCTCTTCCAACTGTTGCCTCGAAAGACCGATACCAGGAGTGGGCTGTTACAAATGATCCAGACCAGATTGGGCCTGCCCCGCTTTGGTAGACACTCGGGATGATAGAATTCCGAGACCAAGTGGAGGTAGAAATGGCCAAAGGAACAAGATATAGCGAACAGTTCAAAAAAGATGCAGTCCATCAAATAGTGGCAAGAGGTTATCCGGTAGCAGAGGTCGCCAATCGGTTAGGAATATCGGAGAAAACCCTCTATCGGTGGAAAAAGATTCATGCCGGTAGAGAGAAAGATCCAAAGGCCCGAGGTAAGGAAGATTCAGCGGTTGAAATTGCTCGACTCAAAGCAGAGCTACGGCGGGTCACAGAGGAGCGGGACATCCTAAAAAAGGCCGCGGCGTACTTTGCAAAAGAATCCCAATAAGGTACGCATTTATCCGGGATCACAAGACACAGTTTCCAATAGAATGCCAGGCCACCCAAGAATGCCAGAGTATGAATGCCAGGCCACCCTACATTATCGGCTTGAGCTGTGAACTTGACAAATTGTGGGTGTCCTGGCTTAGTAATTAGTGGGCGTCCTTGGTTTGCCCCTTGACAAATAATGGGTGTCCTTGAGCGTCCCTAATTCTTTCAACATAGGATGATCGAATGACTTATGAAGAAGAGCTTCGGTTAGAATTAAAACCTGGAATTGACAATGGCGACATTGTGGTAATCGAAGACGCCTCGGCCATTTTCGCCAGGATCGATGAGGTCTTCACTTTTGCCGGCTCTTATATCGATTGGGAAACCTTGTGCAATGTCACCGAGGAGAAGATGGACCCCGATGCCTTTGAGAGTTCATGCTATCGGTTTTTCAAGCAAATTTGCGGTAGTAAAGTCGCCGACGAAAAGCTGTATTATATCAATGACAGCGCCTTTGACATGGGGCTGTCGATGTCTATTAAGACGGCCATTGAGGCCTTCCCTAAAATCATTGACCTCCCACAGCACCATTACTTTGTGGCGGAAAACTTCACATGGTGCATGTGTTTCAATATGTTGGGCCTGGCCAATTATGGGGAATTGGGAAAACCAGGGCACTCTCCACTATCGGCCTGAGCTGTGGACTTGACAAAAAGTGGGTGTCCTGGCTTTTGCTGGCTTTTGCCAACGAATCTGGCGACGATCCTCAAGCGTTTGGGGATCGATCACCAACAATGGCTGGGAAGCTCGAAGCATTTCGGGTCCTTATTTTTTCGAGTCGCCGGTAAGGTTTCCAGTATCGCGGCGACCGCCATGAATAAAGGGCAGAAATGGTTTCGGAGAACCCAAGCTGGTAAAACGCTTTTCCAGCCAAGTTCGTGATCGGGAATGTGAATGAAGCAAAGACAGTAGTTTTCCTTCTGGCTCTCCTCATTCGGCAAATCATTGTGATTATTCGTGTATTTGAATATCAGTAACAGTGGACCGCCTCAGTCACAGTCCAAAACCACAC
>JBNKOV010001084.1:0-1698 GCA_050294955.1 Holophagae bacterium | reverse complement strand
TGTGTGGTTTGATGGCGTCTTGGTCATTGTGGATCCTCCTGTATTTCTGGGCGGCGAAACTGCCGCTCCGTTGCGTTGTTTATAAGATAATGCCCTTAATGGAAAAGAAAAACATGATAAAATGGCACATACTGTTCTATTTTGGAGAACAATCGTGGATCGACTAGAAGATATGAAAACGTTTGTGCGGGTGGTTGAGGCGGGCAGCTTTACTGCGGCAGCAGAACAGTTGCGCATGGCCCGGTCTGCAGTTAGCAGGCGAATCAGCGATTTAGAGCATTATTTGGGCGTCCGTTTATTGCAACGAACCACAAGGCGGCTTAACATAACGGAAACAGGCCGTTTCTACTACGAGCGTTCCATCCGTATCTTGGATGATTTGGAGGACATGGAGCATGCAACAAGAGGGCCGTGACGCTTCGCTGGCGGGCACGTTGCGGATTGCCGGCCCACTTTCTTTTGGGCAAAAGCACCTCATTGGCGCGGTGAACACATTTTTAGACCAACATCCCCAGTTGGATTTAGACCTCAGGCTAGACGACCATACGATTGATCTGGTAGAAGAAGGCATGGACTTGGGTTTGCGAATTGGGGATCACACCCACGCCAGTCTAATTGCGAGAAAGTTAACCATCATTCGTCGAACCACTTTGGCGTCGCCGGAATATCTCAAAAAACATGGCGAACCCCAAACGCCAGAAGAATTTGAGGCCAATCATTTGTGCCTTGCCTATAGCAACATGCCCGAAAGCCTTCATTGGCAGTATAAAACGCCGGATGGAGATTTCCTGGCTGTAAGACCTCGGGTGAGGTTGCGGGCCAATAATGGAGACGTGCTCTTGCGAGCTGCTTTAGATGGAAAAGGCATTGTGGGTCTACCTACATTTATCACATATGAAGCAATCCGAAGCGGGGCGTTGAAACCAATTCTCAAGGGATTTTGTTTGCAGGATCGTACAGCGCACGCCGTGTATGCGCCGGGTCGTCAACTGTCGCATAAAGTACGGGTTTTTATAGATTTTCTGGTTGGGTACTTTGGGAAAACCCCGGATTTGCCCTATTGGGATGCATAGGGTAATCCGGGTGATGTTTCTGGTTGGGATCAAAGGCGGTTTCAGGCCTCAGCCTCTTCCTCCTTTCTCCCACCAAATATCTTTTTAAGGAGCCCGCCAATTGCAACTAATCCCAGCAATAAAAACTTTTTGGCTGCTATGAGTATGGCAATGAGTCCTTTGAAAAGTCCGGCCTTCGCGGCTACTTTTCCTGCGATGAGGCCTGCAATGCCATAAGCGGCAACCTTATCAACTTTTGGGTTGAAGTCGGCGTAGCGGTGGCCTTCGTTAAATTCTGTAAATGCAACAATGGATTCCATACCGGGTTTGATTTGCGCCAATTGATCGACACCGGCGACAGCAGTGAGCACCAGGACGCCTTTTCGGCCAAGAACCCGAATGTCGTAGTTCAGGGTGTGGACCCCATAATCCCCAATTTTCAGTTCTTTCGCCCAGTACAACTTCTTGTTAACAGCATCGTAATGGGGCGGTTCCGCCCAGTTCAAGAGTTCAACGGGATCATAGCCCAGTTCCTGGCGGGATGCGTTGTTGGCGCGTGTTGCTTCCTGCATGGTCTCCAGTAATTCGTTGTAGTTGATGTCCTGAGCGTCGTCGTCCTCTACATGGCCGTCTTCTTCAAATGAGA
>JBNKOV010001083.1:0-1699 GCA_050294955.1 Holophagae bacterium | reverse complement strand
GCGTATAGCGCCGCTTTAACACGCTCTTCTATAGAAGACAATGCAGGGTTTGGAGATGCTAAGCAGTCACTTGAAGATGCACTTCGTTTTGCTAAATATGACAAGGGGCGAGACATTAAACATTTGGGTCTCTGGCATCAATATCAATATCTTCATTTGTTGCGAGGAAGAAAAATTGAAAGGGCTCAAATTACAGCACGAAAAGCTATTGAGCTCTTTTCAAGTGAGGATGACGTTGATGGCGCCATGACCGCAAAGCTCAGTGTGTCCTTTGCATTGGCTCTCGAGGGGAGCTTCGAAGAGGCTACAGCTTGGCTAAGGGAAGCTGAGGCCTGGTTTGAAAGGTCTGGGGATTTGCGGATGGAAAGATTTTGTGATGTGGTTTGGGTTGCGATTGAAGGGCCAAGCTCTAAATCAAAACCTAAGGTGGACTTCTGGCTTAGTACAATAGGGAGTGATCCGGAGCTTCGGTTCATGTTAGAACTGGCTTTGGAGAACTCAAAGCAGGAGCTAGAAAATGAAGGAAATCAAAGAACTAGATAATTCCGCAATGCTCACCTTTTTGGGAGGAATCGACCACGGCAAACCAGCTGATGACAACCCACCAGGGGATCCGCCTCCCACCTTAATGTCAAGTCCCACACCACCATTGGCAAGCCCAATCTCGGGCTCCAATTAAAAAAAGTAGGGCGGACTTTGGCCCGCTCTACCTTCCCAATGATGAAAGACCCAAAAGCCAGGGCTTCAAATTCTTAATACACAACAAATTGAGAAAGTGGGAGGGGCACTGAAGGGTCCATTAAAAGCCAAGATCCATGGTGACTTGGGCCAAAACCCTATGCTGATTGGCGAGGTTCGCATTGCTAAAGAGGCTTTCCTAGACTACGAGCCTAACAGATAGGTGAGTACGTCAGTTTTTCATCCTCTTCTAGACACATCTGTTTGGAATATGGTAATCTGTACATGCACCAAACTCTTGTTATGAGTCACCCCCAGAAAACTCCATTTCTGGCGAAGGCCGCCAGGCATTGGAGATCGACTAAGACTGGGGAACCAGCTCTTGCATCTGTCCCTAGCCAGCCCAAATGCAGCACGTCACAGGGGCTAACCTGAGCTGTAGACTCGCACTGAAACCAGATTTTACGATTACCACCCCAAAATGAATGGAGGTCCCCATTGAATCTACCCGTGCTCCCCTCCCTTGACAGCGACAACAGTACCTGGCTCAGTTTCGCACAGAGAACGATACATCACCGGATGCGTGAAGAAATTGAAGCCGGTTTATCAGAAGAGCAAAAGAGAAAGTACAGGAAAATGTTGGCTTCCCTGGGGTATCGTGACGCTTGCTTTGACAACCGGTCAGGCTGGGCTTCTTTGGATCCGGGGAGCAAACTCTCTGTATTAGCTAAGAGAACATTGGCCCTAATCTCCTGCATTATTGCTCTCCTGTTCCTGAAAGACTTATTAGTGGTTTATTTTACCAAAGACACCTTCCCCATGTTTCAGATTCTTGTGGTCCTGGTTTGCTTGAACTGGTTTGCAGGAAAACTCTTTGGCCAAGAACGTAAATAATTGGCCGCACGGTAACGCGCCGTCTCCTTATTGTTTTGCTTCATTTAGAAACCAATGATGCGCCAGGGCAGTGTGCAGACCCGAATTTAGTCGTTTTATCGGTTCTTTCCAATTTAATGGTTGTGTG
>JBNKOV010001082.1:0-1712 GCA_050294955.1 Holophagae bacterium | reverse complement strand
ATGAGAACGGCATGGGCTCAACCGTAGCTGACTATGATCGCGATGGGGATCTCGACTGGTTTGTCTCCAGTATATGGGATCCAGATGGCGTGCCCCAAGGCCATTGGGGCGTCACCGGAAATCGGCTCTATCGCAACAATGGGGAAGGTGTATTTGAGGACGCAACCGATGAAGCTGGGGTGCGCATCGGTTGGTGGGGCTGGGGCGCAAGCTTTGCCGACTTCAACAATGATGGATGGCTGGACCTCGCTCATGTCAACGGGTTCAACGCCGCCCCCGCCGTGGAGTTCTTGGAAGATCCCTCCCGCCTGTTCCTTGCCAATGGAGACGGGACCTTTGTAGAACGTAGCCAGGAGGCGGGGTTTCTAGATACCACTCAAGGCAGAGGGTTGGTTTCATTTGATTTCGATAGGGATGGCGATTTGGATATTTTTATCGCCAACAACAACGGTCCCCCAAAATTTCTGCGCAATGACACACCTAATGCTGGCGCCTATCTCTCTGTGAAACTTGACAACGCCAGACTCAACCAACTGGGTACACGGGTCTATGCAAAAGCCAATGGCTCCACACAATTACAAGTGATCAGCGCAGGCAACAACTACGTTTCGCAACAGCCCCATGAGGTTCATTTTGGCCTGGCCGATGTTGCCGAAGTAGAAGAATTGCGCATTGTCTGGACCAGCGGCCAGGAACAAATCTTTAGTAATGTACCCGTTAACCGCTTAATGGTCATTGGAGGCGCCTCTTCACCTATCCCAACTCTTACCCTTTGGGGCCAGGCAATATTGATTTTGGCGCTTATTTCTTTTGGCTTAAAATACCTTAAACGACGGCTAGCCTGAAGTTGTTTCCAAAAATATACCTATTAATCGAACCCTGTCGAAATTCCTCCCAATTTCAGTTTTTTATATTGACAACGCCTTCACCTCTTCCATAAAATGAAAAGGTCTGACGTCTGTCGACGCCAGAGTATCTAAAAAGAAACTGCCTCACTTTGAGTTTGCAGGTGGTAAGTACATTGAAACAGCTCTAATTATTTCAGCGCTCGATCAATGCAACGCCAACATCTGAACCATGTTCTCAACGTTTAATCGTTGCCGCCCCGTTCTTTTTCAGATGAGCAGCTCTAAGCGGGCTTTGATTATCATATAAAAAACTGTTTAAAAAACAAGCTGATTAGAAAGTAAGGAGAAATCATGGGATTCCGTGTGTTTCTGTTGATCTTCACCTGTGCCTTTTTTGCGCACATGCCCTCATTTGCTCAAACCTCGGGGGCCACAGCCCCGGAAGTAACTCAATTCGAGCCAGTTGACACCACTGACCTGGTTAATCTCGCCACCGGCGACTTTAGCTACTCGATCCCGGTGCTCACTGTGCCCGGCGCTCCAGGAGGTGGTTATCCACTGGCGCTCAGCTACCACTCTGGCATTTTATATGATCAGGAAGCCAGTTGGGTGGGGCTTGGTTGGAACCTGACGCCAGGCAGCGTATCTCGTGCCGTTCGTGGGTTTCCCGACGATTATAAAAATGCACGAATTGACACCCATACGGATTTCAAGAAAATCTACAGCTACTCCGTAGGCATAAGCTATTCGAACTTCAACGCCGGTGTGAACTGGGACAATCACGGTGGATTTGGAGGCCAGGTTGGGTACATGTTTGCTTCAGCCCGTTACAACGTCAGTGGAAGCGGAAGTTCCTCTTGGAGT
>JBNKOV010001081.1:0-1716 GCA_050294955.1 Holophagae bacterium | reverse complement strand
ACCATTGATGGCGGTATTGACGATGATACCATTGATGGTGGCACCGAAGATGACCTGATCACCGGCGGTGAGGGCTCTGACAGCCTGATCGGCGGCGACGGCTCTGATACGATCTATGGCGGTCTGGACCCAGCTTTTCCAGATGGGTGGGTCGAAGGAGATGGGAGACATCGCGGAATGCCTCTTGGGATAAAGCCGTTAGCACCTCAGGCTTAATACAGAGCACGTCTCTGCTTCCGTGTTTCTCAACAGTCACCCCATCCAAATCCAGCTTGCGGTAGGGCGTGGTGTCATCCTGAATATCAAAAATCGGTTGAAATACGTAATCCTGCATCATATCTCCTTAAAAACACATCCACGGGAGCAGCCGCTCCGTCTTTCCAACCACTCCAAGGCCCATAAGATCCCCTCCCCTGACGCGGGAGCATGGTTGATGTACGGGCTTTGGAGCAATCCGAACGGTTAGAAATTGTAACACGCCTCACCTGGAATTGGGCATCAATTACCAGACAAATCCTCAAAACAGGACCCTGGCCAGGGCGGCTCGAAAATGAACCGGTGAAACCCCAACCACAGGCAAGGCTATTTGGATCGTTCCTCGCTAAAATCAGCAGAACCTCAACTGCATTAACAAGAGCCCACCCACTTAGTAAAATGTCTCACCATGAGCATTCTCGACTAAATAGTTTGTTTCTCATTCCAAAAACATCTTAATATCTCATTCCTTGAATATATCTTCACAGACCAAATCACAGACATAATCACATTTCACAATCGACAGATCTATACTTTTACGACGCTATTTCACCAAACCACTTTCAAAACGAATAACAAAAAACCTCTTTATGACCATTAAACCGTCATAAAACGGAAAAACGCGCCAAAATACAGTGATAAAGATCCCAAAACCTCATAAAAATTTGTACATGGGCAGTAAAATATAATATATTGTAAAAACAGATCCACCTATTTGTGGTTAACCAACCATCACCTCGTGAAAGGCACTGGAACAAACCACTTCAGTGGTGGATAAGAAACCCGGACTCAATGAACAGGCGCTCATCATCGTTAAAAACGGCGTACATTTTGAAACGCAAAAAACAAAAACAAGACATAAATGAATATATGCATAGCCAGACTATTATTCATAATTCATTATTAACTGACTACCCTGAAAAAACAACCCAACACAAAACAGCTAGGCACAAATAAAATGGAGAAGACAGTGATCAACCAAAACGCCGTGTTGGAAACACGACATACTGTCGTTCAGCACTCCCATTTTCGCAAGAGAAGACAGGATCTGGAAAAACTAAGAAAATCCAGATCAACGAAACCAAAAGCAGCGGGAAAAGCAGTGCAACACCAACCTACAAAGAGAGGAAAAGGAAGCGGCCATGAGAGAGCAGCAAAGCCATTACCGCATTATTTTTGAGCATTCCAGCGATGCCATTTTCTTGATAGATCCCCAGGCAGACGCCATCTTGGAAACCAACCCCAAAGCGGACGAACTGCTGGGTTACGGCCACCAGGAATTACACGACCTGAACCCGGCCTACATGTTCGACGAACCAACGGAATTCAAGAAATTCACCCAACAGGTCATGCAAAACGACACGGGTCGATCCGAGGACTTCCACTTAAAAACCAGGAAAGGCGACCTCATATCCGTAGAGATATCCGCCTCCGGCTTCGCAGACCGCTACGAGGGACCCC
>JBNKOV010001080.1:0-1726 GCA_050294955.1 Holophagae bacterium | reverse complement strand
ATTTCTGGTGCAATTACTTCCAGAGAATGTTTGGTGGCGACATTGTTCAGGAATTGAAGCCGGGGGACGTGATCACCGAATATTCCGGACTGTTGTTGAGGCTGTTGGCGTCTCCCAACCGTAAGATTTTCAGTGTTTTTGTGGAACCAGAGAACAAGAGCCGACCCTCGCAGGTCCAAGAATATCTAGAGGCCTATTACGGGTCTGGCATTCAGCATATGGCCTTTGCCACTTCCGACATTTTCGGCTCCGTGGACGCCATGAGAAAAGGCGGCGTGGATTTTGTCCAATATCCGCCGGCCTATTATGAAATGTTGGCCGAGGAAAGCGGCCTGCCCAAGGAAATGGTGGACAAGCTACAGCGTTACAACGTGTTATGCGATCATCAAGGGGACTCGTACCTATTTCAAACCTTCACCAAGCCTTTTGGGGACCGACCCACCTTCTTCTACGAGATTATTCAGCGCACCAATGGATATCAGGGATTTGCTCTTGGCAACATAACCCAACTGTTTAGAGCGGTTGAACGGGAACAATCCAAACGACACGACGCGGATTCCGAATGATGGATCTTGACTGGGAGCAATTAGAGCGGGCCTTTACGGCCCTTTTGGGAGAGGGACGGGTATACAGGGACTCCGAGAGCCTTCAAGCCTGTTCCACCGATGAAACCGGCGAGCGGATTTGCCCGCCCGACCTGGTGTTGAAGCCAAAAAGCGCGGCGGAAGTCTCTGCGATCATGAAGAAATGCAGCGCAGAAGGCATTCCGGTAACGCCACGCGGCGGCGGCAGCGGCGTGAGCGGCGGCGCCTTGCCAGTGCGCGGCGGGATCTCGCTGTGTTTGGAGCGGTTGGACCGGGTTCTCTCCATTGATCCCAGGAATATGACCCTGGAGGTGGAGTGCGGCGCGATTACGGGCGAGGTTCAAAAGCAACTGCTTTCCCAAGGGTTATGTCTTCCACCTGATCCAGGTTCCAAAGACTGGTGTCAGATTGGCGGGAACCTGGCCGAGATGGCGGCTGGCCCAAAGTCGGTAAAGTACGGCGCTTTTAAGGACTATGTGCTGAATCTTGAGGTGGTCTTGCCTGATGGAGAGATTATCAACACTGGCGCCAACGTGCGGAAATGTGCGAGCGGTTATAACCTGACCCAGTTGATGTTGGGCAGCGAGGGCACCTTGGGGATCATCACTCGGGTTGTTTTCAAGATCCTGCCAGCCCCAACCGAGGAGATTCTGCTGCGGGTGGGATTCCCGGACCTGGAATCTGCGGGTGAGATGATTTGCCGGGTTTTTGAATCGGGCCTGGCCCCGTCCGAGCTGGAGTTCATCGACCGGGACGGCATTAAAAAAGCGGCTCCGCTCTGCGCCGAAAAGCCGGACCCCAATGTAGCGGCCTATCTCTGGCTGGGCTTCGACGGGGTCAACGCCGACCTGCTCATGGAAGACGCGGAACGGGCGGCGGAACTGGCGGAATCCCTTGGAGGCGGCGAGGTGCTCATCGCCGAGGAGCCCGAACACAAGACCAGGCTTTGGGAGTACCGCCACAAAATAGGCCACGCCATAATAGAGTCCACCCGATTTAGAGACGTAGACGCCTGTTTTCCCCGGGCCAGGCTTCGGGACATGGTGACCGGCGTGAAGGAAATCGCTGAAAAGCATGGGTTTGAAACCGTTTGTTTCGGTCATTGCGGCGACGGCAATCTCCACATTCAGGTATTGAGAGGC
>JBNKOV010001079.1:0-1726 GCA_050294955.1 Holophagae bacterium | reverse complement strand
ATATATACTTGGTTTTGAGCTGAGTTTCAAAGGGCGGGCGAATCGCCGGTAATTGAATACAAAACGGACCACATCTGGTGGCACGACTTGTTTTCAACCCGTTACTTTTCAAGATATTAAAAATATCACCCTCCTTTTCGCTCGAATTTTCATCTATCAATAAAATGCGAGTTAACGGAGGATGGCGTGGCAGGCGACGCAAAAAATGTAAAACAAGATGGCGATCAAATGCATGTTGTGAGGGCAACGGGCGAAGATCCCATTCCCCAGTTGGTGACATCACTGGGCTTGGAGCAGCCCCAGGCGGTCATTTCCCTCATTGACGGCGGCGGGTCTGAGGCGCTTTCCCCTAAATTAAGCGATCACCAGACCAACGCCATCTACCCTCTATTAAGCTCGGGCCTCGCCCTTGCCGCCACCGAACTGAACGCCCTGATTATCGACAGCGGGTTGGGCGTATTCTCTTCCATGGTGGGCCGGGGACTGGCACATCGAGAACATCGAGCGCCGCTGCTGGGCGTCGCCTCCTCCACAATGATTTCCATGGAAAATGATCCAACCCTCGAAAAGCCAGGGCCAAACCATACCCATTTAGCCCTGGTGGATGACGGTGTTTCTGAACAACACACGGCCCTGAACCTGGCCGATGCTTTTTTTAAACAGTCTGATCAGAGCCTGGGCGCCGTGGTCATGGTGTTGGTCCATGGAGGCGCAAATGCCCGAGAAGCAGCTTTGCGCGGGGTTCGCAAGGGCTGGCCCCTCGTTGTATTGGCGGGAAGCGGCGGCTTTGCCGATGAGCTGGTTCTGGCCAGTTTGTCTGAAGACCGCTCAGGAATCCACTCAGACACCCTGGATATCATCCAAGAGGGCAACCTCTGCCTTTTTAGAGAGGGCGACAGCGCGGAGCGATTAAAGCGGCTGCTGACCCAGCTCATTCAGGGCGACGATATGCTGAAAATGGCATGGAGACGCTTTGCGTCCTTCGACCAGAACGCCATCTCCCAGGACAAGCAATTCATGGGAACCAATCGCCTCATCCTCATTCTCGGCGTTTTGGGAACCCTTCTCGGTCTCATCTCCACCCATATCCCAGAAGACCTCACTGGTTGGGAGTACACCGTCGATCGGCTATTCCACTGGACCATTGTGGTGACGCCCATCTTCATTTCCGTGTTGGCCGCCGCTGCAAACTTTTTTAAGCCAGGCACTAAGCGAATCGCATACCGGGCAGCCGCCGAGTCGGTGAAACGGGAAATATTCATGTATCGCACCGGCGCGGGCGAGTACCAACCCAAAAAAGACAATGATCGTTGGGCGCAACACCACCTGGCCGACAGGTTAAAGTCCATCAGCGACCACCTCATGACTACCGACGTCAACGAATCCGCCATTGCCCCCTACGAGGGTCCAATTCCGCCAAAAATGGATGGACGCGCCTCTGTCGACACAGGGCTAACCCACCTCAGCGCTGGCGATTACATACGGTTTCGTCTGGAAGATCAACTGGACTATTACTGGTCAAAAACAAACAAGCTCAATGCTCAAATGCGGTTCTTCCACTGGGTCATCTACATCATGGGCGGCATGGGCACCCTGATCGCCGCCTTTGGCCTGGACCATTGGATTGCCCTCACCACGTCCATTGGCGCCGCCATCACTTCCTTCCTCAAGTTTCGGGCCATTGAAGAAACCATCGTTAAATTCAATCAGGCTGCGACCAGTTTAG
>JBNKOV010001078.1:0-1729 GCA_050294955.1 Holophagae bacterium | reverse complement strand
GGATACGGACGGGACCATCACCGGCTGGTCATGGGATTTCGGCGATCAAACCGGATCAACCAGCCAAAACCCAAGCCACGCCTACGGTTCGGCAGGCTCCTACACGGTCACGCTCACGGTGACGGACAACGATGGAGCCACCCATTCCAGCAACCAGAGCGTAACCGTCTCCACGGGCAACACGGCCCCCAATGCGGCCTTCACCCACACCGCCAACGATCTCGCGGTCAGCTTCACCGACGACAGCACGGACGCAGACGGCACGGTGGTCTCGTGGTCGTGGGATTTCGGCGACGGCGCCAGCTCAACCACCCAAAGCCCCAACCACAGCTACGGCTCTGCAGGAACCTACACGGTCAGCCTTACGGTTCAAGACAATCTGGGCGCTACAGATTCCACCAGCGCGTCGGTTACGGTAACGGAACCCTCCGGCGGTTGTCCCTCTGGCAGTACGACTTACACGGGCAACCTCAGCGGGTCCGGCGATTGGAATGCGGAGCCCAACGGCACCTATTTCTACCACTCCGGCGGCCAGCTTGAGGGCCATCTCGAAGGGCCTCAGGGCACGGATTTCGATCTGCGCCTTCGGTTCTACAACAGCGGTTGGCAGACGGTGGATTCTTCTACGTCTTCGTCTTCGGTTGAGGATATTTCCTACAATGCGCCTGCGGGTTACTACTACTGGCGTATTGAGTCCTATTCCGGCAGCGGAAACTACACTTTCTGCTCCAACAACTAATGTATTTTCAACGGCGTCGGGTTCGCCCGACGCCTTTTTCGGGGGGAGGATTCGGCATGAAGCGAGACATTACCAGAGAGGACGGGGTGATTCTGCTCTGTCGCTTGCTCGTTTGCTTTACATTTCTTGGAAGAGCTTGGCAACACCTGCGTTGGGATGCGCCTTTACGGGTCATCCTATGGCGTCAGAAGTTGCTGGAGCCTGTGGTGAATTTATTCGACGTGTCCTGGCGAGAATGGGTCACCAGTCCGGCGGTTGATGCGGGCATTAATCATACCGGCCATCTCATTGGCCTGTTCTATCTGTTTTGCGCCATTGCGGCGTTTAGAGTAACGTCTAATCGCGCTGGCTTACAAAGACTTCTGGCGGCAGGCGGCGCGATGCTCTGCTTCCTGGGGTTCCTCTATTTTTTGGATAAAGGCATGCGGTGGGGCCAGTGGGCGGAATACAGCCTGCAGTTCAGCGGCCCGTTTTTTCTGATTGCGGTCATTCGAGGCAAGGCGGGATCCAAGACCCTGCATTTTGCGTTGAAAGCAGCTATAGCGCTTACGTTTATCGGGCATGGCCTGTATGCGGTGGGCTACTATCCCCAACCGGGCAATTTCGTGACGATGATCATGAACGGCATGCATGTGAGCGAGGATATGGCCCGGGGCCTGTTGAAGGGCGCGGGTTACATCGATTTTGTCATTGCGGCCCTGCTTTTTGCGCCTGTAGTTTGGCGACCCGCCTGCTATTACATGGTTTTCTGGGGTTTCGCAACGGCCCTGGCCCGCATCGTGAGTTATTACGATCCCATTAATTGGGTGGGTTGGCTGGACGGCTGGCTGCACCAATGCCTCTACCGTCTCATCCACGGGGGCATGCCCCTGGTTCTCTTGCTCTGCAAAGGCGCGCTTGGGTCGCCGTTGTTCAGAGAAAGCCAGGTCCCGGACCGTACCCGGGACATGGCGACAACCTGAGAAGTCAAGCCCCTTACGCGCCTAGAGC
>JBNKOV010001077.1:0-1732 GCA_050294955.1 Holophagae bacterium | reverse complement strand
AGGCGACATGGCCTGGGTCCGGATTTCAAGTGATGCGCCCCTAACCGTTCAAGCCACATGGCTGGGACAAAATATTGCCACGCCATATCTGGCGGCCCAGCAAATTCAACCCGACGAACTTTAACCACCTCAAACTACTGGTTTCCGAGCCGGAGCTTCACAGCTCCGGCTTTTTTTGCGACCGAAGGGTAATCGATAAGGCAGATGAAGTTCAACCATCCTTTTCAGATTCCAAAATCTTTAAAGCATGCCGAGAATAGGGGTTGTAGTCTGCAGAGCTGACAAACCATTTCACCGCTTTCTCCAAATCCTGCTTGACCCCGCGCCCTCGCCAATAGGCAACGCCCACGTTGAATTGAGCCGTATTGTTTCCAGCCCGGGCAGCCCTCAGATATAACTTGAAGGCCTTTTTGAGATTGGGACCCTTCCCAATATCTCCTCGCTGGTACATGGCTCCCAAGTTATTCATGGCATGAGTCTGATCTGCATGAACGCCTACGGTATACCACTTTTTCGCCAATTTGGGCGACTTGTCAAAACCCGGCTCTCCCAGATCGTAGACTTGACCCAACAAGAAATACCCATGCCTTAATTTTTTCACAGCCAGATTACGAGGATGGGGCGTCCATTGCATTCCGGAAGAACTCTCAAGGGCTTTGGCAATCCTATCTTCCCACAGGACCTGCTTCTCTCGGTCCAAACTGTGGTGGGTATCGTTGTCGTATGCCCCCTGGGCTGCGCTAAGTTCCTTTCTGGTCTCGCTTACCAATCGACTGATTTTGGCATCATCGCCCCAGTTTTGCAGAATCAGAGCACGCAGTTTACGAGCATACACCTCGGTGATGTCAAAATGAATGGACTCATGCCTTAATCCCCTATCTGTTTTGGATGCTGGACCACACCAAGATCCCTCTGGCATCATGTAGGCGAAACAACTCCATACGCCATTGCGACTTGAAACTGCAAGGTCAGTTCTTATATAGGCGCCCCACCTGCCCTTTTCCTGGTGGTAATCTATATTTTTAAAATGGTCCCATGTCAAAGGATATGCCTTGTCCCACACCTTCCAGGAGATCACGAGCCCACCCTCCTCCATCAATTTATCAACTTCAATCTTCCGCACGAAGCGTTCTTTTATGGTATCTCTGCGCCTGTCTTTTATCTTGCGAACCCTTTCGTCTTCTAAAGCTTGCATCCGTTCTAGCTCCGCCATTGTCACTCGGCGAGGCGCTGGGTTGCCGTCCTCATCTGTTCCCATTACCAAATAGGTCTGTTCGTCAGACTCCGGTTTCACATTCGTGTGTTCTCTCAAATCGAATACACGGTCATCATTAGAGCCCTTCTGTGAAGGGTCTGATGTAGAAAGGCGATTACCGGGCTTTTCCTGGTTTGCCGCTAGATCGACCTTGGATTGCGCCTCTTTCTCCCGTTTGGCCTTCCTCTCCTCTTCCAGTTGAAGCAAACCTTCCTCAGTAGACGGCGCCAGGCCATTAGTCTCCAGAAATCCGGCCAGTTTATTAACTGTTGGATAGGTCTTTCTTAAAGATTCCTGGGTCTCAGGAGAGACAACCCTCCAGTAGTAATAACTGCCCAGAACAAGGATAAGACAAAAAGCCAGGACTTTGATCGTTATGGAAACGAGACTCCATTTGCGCTTCAAATAGGTATCAATCAAGGGATGATCATGTTTCGGATCCTGACTCATCAATGAACTCCTTACAGAATTATACCA
>JBNKOV010001076.1:0-1735 GCA_050294955.1 Holophagae bacterium | reverse complement strand
AAAATACGCAGGAGATGCCACAACCCCCAATAGAGTAAGAGAAACGGCCCCAATTTCAACCAGGACACCAACGGTAGAACACCATTCTTTTTTCTAAATGCTTGGGGGTCGTTTTTCCAGTAGGCAATTCCCAAAACCAGAAATGAAAAGGCGGGCCACAAAAGCAAAATTCGAAACCCGAACCCTTCTAAAGCCAAATAGGCTAGGGTTATCGAAATCAAGAAAAATAATTTAGTCATTAAACCATCCCCTGTTAACCACAGACGAATGGTGTCGAAAAAAGTTCAAATTCCTTTCAGACCTGAAACCCTTTCAGCTTTTGATCCGCCAAACCTGATAAAAGACATATTCCCGATGGATTACTAGAACGCGATGGCTGCAGAATCTACTCCAGTTTTCAACACGAAGCTATCCTAAAATTATTAGAACCTTGGTATTCCAATAAAGTTATATGTCAACGCAACCAGCCAAGACCATCTCGATTTTCTTGATGGAAGCAGGCGATATTAGACTTGCGGACTTCCAAATTGCCCCATCCGCTGGGAATATAGGCACGTGTAGTTGCGTTATTTAGTGAGATGGCACATAATAGGCGTTTTCAGGGTTTCTCAATGGTTCCTTTTCTGAAAATTTTGCCGATTTCCTTTGATTTTGGAGGTGTTTATATGGGGACGACCCTTGTATGGGGCTTTTTCGCGCTGCTTGTTTTTCCGGTTCCCGCTCAACGGTTGGAAACTGCTTTTCTCAAAAAGAAGGAGAAGATCAGGGGCAGTTTTGTGATTGAAAAGGAAGGGGACCAAACCTTTCTGATTATATCCGATGATTTTAAAACGAAAAAGGGACCCGATCTTCAACTCGTGCTTTCGCCTCTTGCCTTCAATGAGGTTTCCGGCAAGTCCGCCATGAACTCCGGCGCGGTTTCAATTGGTCCCCTAAAGAGCCATATTGGCGGCGGACGGTATCTGATTCCGAAATCACTGGACCTGTCCAAAATGAAATGTGTTCTCATTCACTGTGTTAAACACCAAAACTTTGGGGTGGCGGTTCTATTAAGGCGCCTGGCCTGTTGGGGGACTAAATGAAAAAAGTAGCGATTCTTTCGTGGTCAGATTTAAGTGATCGAACACCGGCCGAGGCGCTTGTCGCAGGCGTAGACCTGGTTGTAGTGCGTTACGACGAACAGGTTTCCGTTTTGTACGGACGCTGCCATCACAGAGGCGCGCTTTTGGCCGATGGTCATATCGATGGTCACAATCTCATCTGCGGGGTTCATTATTGGGACTATCGATATGACACGGGCATTAGTGAGTACAACAATGAAGAAGCCCTTCACAAATTTTCCGCCTGGGTTGAGGATGGCGAAGTTTGGGTGGATGAAGAGGAGATTTCGGCCTGGGCTGATCAAAACCCGCAACCCTTTGATCGCAATTCCTACCAAGGGGCCTGGCAGGATACCCACCCCATTCCAGAAGAACCCCATGTTGGACTTATCCGCGAGTTGGCCGCCAATGGTTTGAAGAAGCTGGGCCACCATGGCCCGGTTTCCGCTATGGGCGTGGATCGTCGCGAGCTGCCCGGCTGGGACGACCTTCAATTTGTCACCGCCCAACTCCATCGCGTCCCAAAATTGGACGATGAACCCGTCGGCACGGAACTGGTGATTGGCCCCGAGGCCCTCCGGCCGCTCCGGCTCGAAATTCCGATCTTTGTGAGCGATATGAGCTTTGGCGCCCTC
>JBNKOV010001075.1:0-1736 GCA_050294955.1 Holophagae bacterium | reverse complement strand
CTCACCGGTGTTGAAGCCAAAAGCAGCCGCCACCTCCGCTTCTCTGGTAAGTGCCGCTCCCCAGCCATCTTATGCCTGTTTCTTGTGTGCCTCACCTTCCCATTTTCCGCACATTGCTGCAGGAACCACCCGAGGCCGCTGAGGATAATTCTACAAGATTCAATCGCCTTACATAACGCACACCCTTGTGATACCGGACCTCGAAATCCTCAGCCAGGATCTCTGCTTCGGGGATAGCCTGATCGGTTTCAACGAGGCGGCAAATAATGGACGGATTCTCAAGTGCGATCGTCCGCAGCAGGCCCGAAAGAGCCAGGTGAAGGGGATTATCGCCACAGGAAACCAAAACACGGGCCGAACGCCTCGCTTTAATGAGCGTCGAGGCCAAATGGAAAAGAGCCATGAAGTCGAATTCCCACGGACCATCTTCCAAAGAGACCCTCTCGCAATGATAGAAAATGTTTAGAGGACCAGTCATATCAGGTTCCTCAAGGAGCCTCTGGAACTGGCCCGGGTCCTGGAAATCCAGGGTTATCTGATTTCCATTGCGACCGTAGTCGCCCCCGCTCTCCACCTTAAGGAATGCGTAGGACAGCGGCATGGCGCTGCTATCTCCAAAAACCAGGTTCCCGCCAGAGGTGGAACCACTCACGCTCAGGGGAGCTGAGCTGTACTGAGATTCCCAGGTCAGGAAGGGAGATCCTTTATGGGGCGTCTTTCCAGAAATTGGCCTAACTGAAAGACCCTTGATATAAACCAGAACCCGGCCTGCCATATCTGCAAGAGAAATATTGAAGGACGAATCGGAGACCTGTTTAACATGGACATTTAAAAGGGGCTCCAAGGGATGGTGCAGGTTGATGCGTTCCAGGGAAAAGGGTACGGCAGATTGCCCGACTGCCCCATCAAGAAAAAGTCCCGCCACCGCTTGGAAGGCGCCATCCAACAAGCTGGGATGCAAACCAAATTCTCGAAATTGATTCTCCAAATGATCGGGCAGTTTCAAACGGGCCAACACTTCCAGATCACCCACCTTGAGTTCCTGGATGGGCCTGAAACTACTTCCATAGGCAAGCCCCCGTTCTTCAAAGAAATCATAGAGCCTTTTGTGATCCACCTTGTTTTTACAGCGTTCGCCAATGGAGCGAAGGTCCAAATCCGGCAACGGGCTTACAGGGTCATAAATCAGCGATCCCGTAGCGTGAGGCGCTTTTGCAGAGACTTCCCAGGCGCCATCCCGTAAAGAAACCCGAGCAATGGCGCTGTCGTTTTCAAGGGTGAGCGGCTGAGACCAGGTGATGTTTTCCATTGCAAAAACGGGCCTTTCAGCAAGCTGTTCCCCAGCAGCCCTTGCCATCTCCAGATATACGGCCCCCGGCAACATGGCCCGACCGTTAACCCGATGATCGGCCAGGTAAAAGGCATCAGGAACCAATGTTGTCTGAAACTGATATGCAGCGTGAGTAGAGATATTAGCGTCAAGCAAAGGATGAACCCCAGACTGGAGAGCCTGACCCTGAGCCTTAGGCCCAGGCAACCAGTAACGTTCTTTTGCGAATGGATAGAGCGGCAAATCCACCCGCTCTGGGATCTGTTCATAGAGGCGAACCCAGGGAATGTCAGCGCCCAGGCGCCAATAATCAGCCAGCCTTTGAATATCCCTGTTGGCAAGCGCAGTTTCCAAAACCTGTGAAGCATCTGAGCCGTCCAGGTCGGGATGATTAAAGCCTTTGCGG
>JBNKOV010001074.1:0-1743 GCA_050294955.1 Holophagae bacterium | reverse complement strand
TCAAACTCAAAGCCCCTAAAATTGAAGATAGACTCACCGTTCCAATTTAACATTGTTCAAATTCACGGTTCCTTTAATTTTTGTGGATTTGCGCAACGAACAAGCGCCCTTGCAAGTATCCTGGTGGGGTCTTCGATCACCATGCCTTGGTATTGACTCATGGGATAGGCAAGCGGCAGTTCCGTGCATGCGAGCAGCACCAATTCCGCGCCTTTACTTTTTAAGTGGTCCAACCCCTGCTGGAGAAGTTTGGAGGCTTCAGGGGTAACCGGATTTGATTGAGCCTTGACGCCGAACTGGGAATGACTGATAGCGTCCTGAACGCGCTCTTGGACCTCCCAATCCGGCAGGATGGGCTCAAAGCCGCTGCCTTTCAACGCCGTTTCATATGTCTTGCTGCGCCAGGTCCCGTTGGTGCCAAGAACGCCAATTCTTTTGAACTTACTGCCAGCAAGAGATTTAACCACTTCTTCCGGCATGTGCAGGAAGCGCAGTTTTATTTTGGCTTCCAACATGCGGGCTTTCACCACGTCAAAAATTGGGGGCGCATGGGCGGTATTGCAGGGCATGGCCGCTACGGTCACGCCAAGTTCATCCATCTGGCGGATGACCTCAAAGATGCCATCGGCTGGATTTTTATCTGTGTGACCGAAAATGAAGTGTACCCTGTCTGCGATTAAGTGCTGCAACGCCATGTGGATAATGGAGAAATGTTCATTATCCGCTGAGGCGCGTGTTTCGTGTAATACCTTGGCGTGAAAGTCCACGCCTGCATGAGGCCCCATGCCGCCTACAATTCCAATTAGCACCGGATTCCCGGATGTCTCTTGCACCATGAATCACCTTCAAAGGTTGAAACGAACCGGACAAAGCCGGTTCGTTTCCGGATTAAACTACTTAAGGCCCAACTGCTTGAGACCTTGATTAAAGACTACGTCTGTAGGAATGCTGGCGTCTGCCAACCGCTTGAGATCTCCGGCCAGGGTCTCGCCGATGGAACCCTTCTCCTCCATGAGCTTCACAACGCCATCATAATCCCCGTCGCCCTGAAGGGTGAGGATTTTTCTGGTAAGAGCCGTCATGGCCTCGTCCACTTTATCGAAATGAACCTGATAAAGCCCGGTTTCTGGATCCCGAGAAAAAGCGCCCATTTCTTGGAAGAAATTAAATCTCAGCATGTTGGCCTTGCCATGAGCCGAGGATGCTCCGAAACGAACGGATCGGAAAATGCCGGCAATGAACGTAACGTAGAAGTCTTTCACGTCCCCTTCCAGCTCGCCATCGTTCAACAGACTGGTGATCATGTACAAACCCAGAATATCGGCCTTGCCTTCTTCCAAAGCGGACTGTTGCTCTTTAAGCGCTTCATCGACCGGTCCCTTTCCGTTCACGGTATTTTTCACGCCAAGTCCGTGGGCCACTTCATGAAACATGGTGTTGGCAAAGAAGGCGTCAAAGGTGATGTGTTTGCGTTGATCTTCGGCAATTAGCTGTTCCGAAATTGGCAGCAAGATTTTGTCGAATTTGGCGCGCATGGCGTTTTTTAGCTGAAGACGGCGCGAGCCCTTCGCATCTTGAACTTTGATGTCGTTGGGTAAATTAATGGCGATGGTTTTGGAGCCCGCGTTGCAATCGCCGGCGTAATACACTACATCATAAGCGTTTAGGTCCGAATCGGAGCCAGGCTTATCCTGTTTGTATTTTTCGTCAACAGGCAAACCTTCCTGTAATTTGGGCAGAAGC
>JBNKOV010001073.1:0-1758 GCA_050294955.1 Holophagae bacterium | reverse complement strand
ATAACTTTAACTTGAATTTCATATTTGGTATTGTATGCTTATGTGTGTGTGTTTGCGCATTCTCGCTTCGTCGAGAATCCCCCGATATGATCTTGGGAGACAAACCCCTCATTTTTGAGGTTGTTCTGTCACAGTTGGTACCAGAGCAAGATTGGGGTAAAACACACATGAAAGCATCTAAAAATTGCAACAACGCTTTTGGTGAGGAATGCTTAGCCCACATAAGGACTCTAGTAGTTTCTTTAGGTGGCAAGCTAACTTATGTGTTAATTTATGCAACTACGAAATTGCATCAATGAAGGTATGTTGTGATTTTTGGAGTGTTTATCTTATTTTATTGTTGATGTCTTTATTTTGTTATTTGTGGCCTTTGTAGAACTATTAGGGCTTGTGGATGCCTTCTTTTGTTGTTTATGAGATATTTTTGGTTGTTTGTGTTTAGCTGTAGGACATTGAAGTGGGTACGAAAGTACTATTGGCCCATGATGGGGATGATTTGGGAACGCAAGTGCCGGACCCATTAAAGGCATGTGTGAAGGTTGCTGAGTGTTGTGATCCATCTTCTACAAGTACACTAACTTGCGTTAAAACGATAGAAACGTGTGTTGAGAGCATTTTGGCACCGTATCCAAACAATTCACAATAGTGGGTCGTTTCTCTTATTTTGGTGATGATGGTTAGGTCGTGTGTGCATATCATGAAGCTACCCAATCGACTAATCAATATGGCAACATTAAAAATCGTAATCCTCATCAAGTTCCGAAACTATTTTTGGGTTTCCAACCGTCGAAGAAGCAGTTTTCCAGCAATTCGCTAAATCCACACGAGTGTTGTCTTTGAACAGTCATAACCATTGTTGTGGTTACCGAAAATGTGTGTATGAGTAGGCGTTGCAAAGATGAGTTAGTGGTCTACAGAAATTGTAAACAGCCCTCACCATGATTCGTGCATCTTCCACCCTAAAACCTGATCGTTCGCTGGTCTGCCCAGTCTGTCCAGAAAGTTTTCAGCACCTTGTCCTGACTTCAAAATCCCATAGCTACCAAACCATGCATTGGAAAAGGCCATATGAGTAACCAGCGGAAAGCTGATTTCACTGTCGGCAACTTTGGTATTTAAAGTTCTGGGAAGGTCATGGCGAAATTTTGCCAAAATCCTGATTTGTGCCGGATGGTCAGGTCTGCTCAGATTTCACCGATTCAGTAACCCAGCCATTCACCGATAGTTGTAACTCGTAATCCGCTGACCATTTTGAGTTATGAAATGATCCATCAGAAAGCAGAGAGAGTTACCTATCGGCTTGGTATTTGGCAATTCGGGAGTTTCAGATTTGCCTAAGCTTCAGAATTTTGTTTCTTCCAATTGTTGTGCTGTCCAGTTCAGTTTTCAGCCATTTTGCCGATGTGCAAAAATTCCGTAACTTCTAAACTGTTAGTCCGATGAGGCTGTATAAGTAACAGATGGAAAGCTGGGAGTGTTGTCCAACTTTTTGGTATTCAACTCGGGGGAAGAATCCCACCTGAACAGCCCCAGAATTTAATTTCCTTTCAGCGCTGCAATCTGCCTGGAAATGCAGTGTTCAGCAAAACCGGTCATCTTTCAAAATCATTACGCCTGGATCGTCAACCGGTAGAGGGTGTGTAAATGACCGTTGGAAACCTGGGAGAGTTCTCTTTGACTTTGGTGTTCAATCCCGGGTCGAATCTCTAGTAGAACAGTCCCAGTGTCATTTTCCTTAATGCTGCTCCTGATCGACGC
>JBNKOV010001072.1:0-1760 GCA_050294955.1 Holophagae bacterium | reverse complement strand
AGGGCCGTGCCGGGCAGAATGGCGCGGCCTCCAACCACATGGTCTTCCACCCATCTGGCTTCAAGAGGGTTTTGGAAGTTGAAACGCAGGCCTGAAGCGGTAAACTCCCCCCGTGATGTAAGCAGATCGCTTTCAGTTGCTTCAACCCCTTTGTCCACGCGGCGCCTTGCCCAATACCGATGCTTTTCGAATGGGTAGGTTGGCAGGGACACGCGCCTTCCAACCGGGAGAAGCGTCCAGTCCACCAGTTCTCCCGCCAACCAGGCTTCGGCAGTCTGGTTTAGATCGGTTATTTGAGCCTGTTTTCCAGCCGCCATATCGGATCGTTTCAGGGTGTTCTGACGCACGTTGGATTTTTGACCCGCCAGGAAGCGTGACAATTGTTGAGCCGCCTCAAGGCAATCGCCGGCAATCAAGGTCAATCTGGAGGCCATGGGGTCTCTGCCAACCCGAGAGGTATAGGCGACGTCTGCAAAATTCACATCGCCATGGCTTTTCAGATAATCCATGAAAAGCGTAGCGTAAACCCTCAACCGATCTTCGTTTCGAGCGGAAAGAACCAGCAGTTGGGAATCCTGAGACTGAGGTCCAGGGGTTTCTACGAATTCTTCCAACACCACATGGGCGTTCACGCCGCCAAACCCGAAGGAGCTGATTCCGGCCCGCCTGGGTTCTTCATGGTCAACCTGCCACTCCCTGGCTTTGTCCACAACGTAAAAGGGAGAGCCCTCCAGCTTGAGATAGGGGTTGAGTTGTTTCACATGTAGAGACGCCGGAAGGGTTTGGCCTCTCATGGCCAGAATCACTTTCATCATCCCGGCGATACCAGCGGCAGGCTCCAGATGTCCGATATTGGATTTAACCGAACCCAGACCGCACCAGGGCTCCCCATTCTCGGAAACGCCGTTAAACTGGGAAAATGCCTGTTTCAAGCCATCTACTTCAACGGGATCGCCCAGGGCCGTTCCAGTACCGTGCATTTCAATATAAGACAGACTGCGTGGATCCACACCGGCATTCCGCCAGACTCGGGCCAACAACGCGGCCTGCGCTGATGAGTTGGGCGCGGTGAGCGATGCGGCCTTGCCGCCGTGATTCTCACCGGTTCCCGCAATCACCCCGTAGATGTGATCCCCGTCGGCTTCCGCCCTGGCCAGGGGCTTTAACAGCAATACGCCAATCCCCTCGCCCTTCACAAAACCATCGGCTGAGGCGTCGAAGGTCTTGCACTTCCCTTCTGGAGAAAGCATGCTCAATCGGCTCGCGGCAATCGTGGTGGACGGCGTCAGATTCAAACTCACCCCGCCGGCCAGAGCCATTTCGCTCTCGCCCTGAATCAAGGATTGGGATGCGCGATGGACCGCTACAAGAGCGCTTGAACAGGCTGTCAACACGGGCTCGCTGGGTCCGTGAAAATTCAAGAGGTAGGAAAGCCGATTGGTCAAAACAGCATGTTGATTTCCCGTCACCATATGAGGTTCGGCCTCGCCCGCATCGGCAAGGATCTCTGCATAATCGTTGAACTGCAATCCCATGAAAACGCCGATGGAACGTCCCGAGAGCAGGGATGGAGCGTAACCCGCATCCTCCAAGGTCTTCCAAGCTTCTTCCAGGAAGAGCCGTTGCTGTGGATCCATGGTTCGGGCTTCCACGTCCGAAATGTTGAAGAACCGAGCGTCGAACATATCGACGCCTGATAGGAAAGCCCCCCATTTAGACATCGTCTTCTGGGCGCCGGAAAAGGGATCCCCATGGTAGCG
>JBNKOV010001071.1:0-1766 GCA_050294955.1 Holophagae bacterium | reverse complement strand
GCATGATCATGCTGGGTTCTATTCGCGGTGGAGACTACGGAGACCTGATCCGGCAACCCGAACAGGTGGGCGGAGAGACCCAAACACCTTATATAATAGTAGATGACGCCGATGCACATCACGCCCGAGCCAAAGAAGCGGGGGCCGAAATTGTCATTGAATTAGCGGACCAGGATCACGGCGGAAGATTATACGCCTGTCGCGACCCAGAGGGTCATATCTGGAATTTCGGCTCCTACAACCCCTGGGTTGATTAGTAATCAAAGCCCAACTTTCAGAATGATTTAAGAGAGCTGCTAGGGATCAACAAACCCTTGGATTCGGGTTGCATTGCCGATAGCTGTCTGGCCCTGGTCGTTAAATACGAATACAGCGCCGGTGATGTTGCCCGTCGATGTGGCTATTGCGTAGACGCTTCCAAGGGTTTGATCGACCAATCGGGGTGTTCTCGGCGTGTAGGGAGCCACCGCTTCCAAAGTGTCGGTTTGGACCAGATTACCCGAAGCGTCGTAATAATAGATGGTTATGTCTACCGGCGTGTTGCTGGCGTTCACCAGAACAGGCGCCGAGCTGAACGCCTCGTCGCCCGGCAATGAGCCCAGCATGATTTGGGTTCCTACGTTGTCGGTTTCATTCCCGCTTTCCGGCAGCGCCACTGCAATACCCTGCGATGGTGAGGAGGCTCCTTTGTCGAAGGTGACCCATCGTGCGGAAACCGAGGAGGATGTGGATTCCAACAAGACAGCGCAGCCCGATCCCAGGCCCAAAGGCGAAAATAGCTGGGAAGCCTTGATTTCCAGGAATCCACGCGCAGGTATTTTTTTCTCTTCGGCTTCGTAGACATCGCCGTTTTCCCTGCGAGCTGTCATGGTTACCACGGCTTCGGACTCGCCAAAGTTGGAAACGTGAATGGCGCTTTCAAACTGGCCGCTGTTGGAAACCCATGGCAACAAAAAGCTTGCAACGGTCTCTGCTTTTTGCAGAGCATTCACCTTCCAGACAAAAAGGCCTCTTTCCAGATCACTGCCAATCACCACATTGCTTTCAAAAAATGGATAAACGCTCCAAAGGCCGTTCAGGTTTGGCTCGTCATCATCTGGCCATGTATCGAAATAACCTACTTCTATAGGATTTACCTGACTTGATGCCGTGTCAAAAATTCTTAAACCGCCGCGATAGTCCGCCTTGAAAATGAGGTTTCCTCGCACATAGAGGTTGTGATCGGTGTGGTGAAGGCCATTGGTGAAAACCCCAACCTCGGCTGGGGCGCTTAAATTGCTCACATCAATGACGTGGGTGGTTACCACGCCGCCTCTGGTGATCTCGTCCAGCTCATCTCCGAGGTAGAAGTACTTTTTATCTGGAGAAAGCCAACCCTGATGGGAGTAGGAGCCATTGGGGTATTCCAAATGGGCCAATTCCTTAATATTACCCTTGTCTGTAACATCCAAAATGGTGAGACCCGTTTTAACATTGCCCCCGTTAAAGCCTGCCGCGCAAAAGGCAATCTCTTTTCCTGCATAAGGTCCGTCTCTGTAGGTAACGACTTGGGCGTCGTGGACATAACGATTATGCCAACCCCCAAGAAAAATGGGCCTGGCCGGGTTTTGCAAGTTGTAGATGCGGAGACCGATCTCATCGTCGCCGCCACAGCGATAGAGATAACCGCTATCGGTATCGATGGCGATATTGTGAGTGGACTGATTTCCACCGGCAAAGACCGAGGATTTGGTGAGGACCGTGCCGTTGTCAATACCCGCCATATC
>JBNKOV010001070.1:0-1768 GCA_050294955.1 Holophagae bacterium | reverse complement strand
AGTGCGGGACCAGTTCGGATCCTTCACGCCCAACAGCGTCTACCGGTCCCAGGCTTTGGAGCGGGAGTTGAAAAAGAAACCGGTTGACTGGGTGAGCAAGAGCCAGCACACCAAGGGCGAGGCCTGCGATATCGAGGTGAACGGGGAAAGCACTATGGGGCTGGCCAAATGGGTGAAGGCCAATCTGACGTTCGATCAACTCATCTGCGAGTGTTACAACCCGGCCAAAGGTCCCAACTCCGGCTGGGTCCACGTTTCCCTTAAACCCCCTGGCGAGGGAGAAAATCGAGGGCAGGTTTTGAGTTATATCTTTGATCCGTCGAAGGGAAGGTACACCTATGTAGACGGCCTGGTGGAAAGCGTGCAATAGCACTGGCTGGAGTCCTTCAAGGGGTTGGCCTAATTCCCCCATCTCCTATGGCTCAGCGTATTTGCCTCGTTTTTGTCCAACAGGTCGTTGATGTCGTTGTAGATGGTTTTAATGTCCCGAGGCGCATCCGGTCCGGTGCATCTCCGCATGGTGTCCCCCGCCCTTACGGCTTCGGTTACGGCATGGATCTCCTCAAGGGGTTTTACAAGACTCCTTTTGAGCCCCCTTAAAAAGAGCAGGCCCACCATGAAGACAACGGATTCCATGAAGACGATGCCCCAGGCGCCGGCATTTCCAAATTGCCGGGCCTTGCCGTCGGCTCGCACCATGGCGTTGCGGTTAATGTCGCTTAAATGCTTGATGGCCTTAATGGTTTTCTTTCTTCCTTCCATATCGCCAGCAAAGGCCTGGCTGTAGCTTTCGGCGATGGAACCGATGGCGATGGGCTCTTCTTTTTCCGTGATGTTATTCTTGGCCCGCTCCAACGCCTTAACAAAATCGGCCTCCAGAGCGGCAATATCCTCATGGGCCGTCTCGGCAAGGGCCAGTTTAGCGAGCATCTCTTCACAGGACTGGAGGGAGCGCAAGTTTTGAATGATGATGGTCTCAATGGCTGGCGCCATGCGGATGAACACCCAAATGGCGCCAAAAGCCATCATGAGGTTCAAGGCGATGAGCAGCCAGGCCCCGAAACGAATGCCAAGTGTCAACTTCATGGTTCAGACTCCCTTGATCAGCTTGGGGATGGCGGCCTCGTTTGAGACGATAATCAGATTGTCCTCGGCATTAAGCGGTTCATTGGGAAGCGGTTGCACCACAGATCCCTTGGCGCTTCTTCGAACGCCCACCACCATGACGCCAAACCTTTTTGGAAGGGACAACTCGACCAGGGTCTTCCCCACCATGGAGGGTTGGGTGCAAATTTCAGTTAAATGCAGGTCTTCTCCAAGATTGGTGTCGGCAATAACCTTGCGATAGAGCAATCGATTGGCGAACCGCTTGCCAAACTCCTGCTCCGGGTTCAGGATCTGATGGGCGCCAACCAGTTGCAGGATTCGTTGGTGCATTTTATCGTTGGCCCGTGCAATCACCACCGGAGCGCCCATCTGCCGCAAGAGCGCTGTGCAGATGATGGACGCTTCTTTGGAGTCGTCTCCAATGGCGCAAACCGCCACATCCCGTTTTCCCGGCTCCAGCCTGGCCAGCTCGGCTTCATCGGTCGCGTCGATCACCACGGCCTCGGTCACAAAACCAGCCGCTTCTTCCACGAGATGCTTGCTCATATCCACAGCCAGCACCTCAGCGCCCTTTTCCGATAAAGCCCGACACAGCGACATGCCGAACTGGCCAAGCCCGATAATCAAAATTTGTTGGGACATATGCGTAACTCCTCTGTCA
>JBNKOV010001069.1:0-1787 GCA_050294955.1 Holophagae bacterium | reverse complement strand
TGAACGGATCAACCATACCCTCAGCTCTACGGAGCTGGTGCATGAGGCCTATTTGCGCATGGTGGGCGAACGGGATCGCAGTTTTAGGAATCGCCTCCATTTCTTTGCTCTGGCTTCTAAGATCATGCGGGATGTGTTGGTTCAATACGCTCGTAATAAAATGGCCCAGAAGCGGGGCGGGCAATGCGTGGTTTTTGTTCCGGAAAGTTTGGAGCAATTTGGCGATCAGAACGCGCCAGGTCTGGTTGAGGATCTGGCGGAAGCCGTTGAGTCGCTGGCCCAATTGGACGCACGCAAGGCCTGGATTGTGGAAATGCATTATTTCGCGGGTCTGGCCGTGGAAGAGATCGCCGAGGTGCTTTCACTGGGCAGCGCCACGGTGAAGCGAGACCTGCATTTCTCCCGGTCATGGCTGCGGAAGTTCCTGGAAGAGAAAGGGCCATGAACGCAGGGGACTGGGAGCTGATCCAAGAGCTTTATGAAGCCGGTCTGACATTGGAGGAGGCGCAACGAGCCGCCCTGTTGTCTCAACATGACGTGAGTCCTCATGTTCGAGATGAAGTGGTGGGTTTGTGGCGTCACTCTGGGGATGACGCGGCGCAACCCGACCTGGACAGCGTACGCCGTCTCGCCTTGGAATTTTTAGAGCAATCCGAGGAGCCTGCGCCGCAGGGGTTGGAGCGCTATAAGGTTTTAGAACCCATTGGCAAAGGCGGCATGGGCGTAGTGTACAAGGCGGAGCAGGGTTACCCCGTGAAACGCCTCGTGGCATTAAAGGTGCTTCCCTTGGGTTCCTGTTCTCCTGAAGGGCTCCTGCGTTTCCAGGCGGAACAACGGGCGTTGGCGCTTTTGGATCATCCCAACGTGGTGTCCGTCTACGACAGCGGCGAAACGCCCGAGGGCCAACCCTTTTATGTCATGGCTTATCTGCCGTCTCAGCCCATCACGACCTGGTGCGATGAGAACCGGTTAAGCGTTCGAGAGCGGCTGTCGTTGTTTGTTGGCGTGTGTCGCGGTCTGGCCCAGGCTCATCGCAAGGGCATCATTCACAGGGATATCAACCCCAACAATCTGTTGACTTCCATGACAGAAGATGGACCTGTGGCAAGGATAATCGATTTTGGGATTGCCCGATTCACCGAGCTGGACCAATTGGAGCAACCGGTGAGAACAGCACTGGGCGTGTTGATGGGCACTCCGGGTTACATGAGTCCGGAACAGGCCGCGGGTTCCGGTGAAGAGGCGGTGGACACCCTTAGCGACATTTACGGTTTGGGCGCTGTGCTCTACGAACTGCTTACCGGCGCAACACCCTTGGGCAATGCCGCCAAAGCCGCGGATTCCCTGGAAGAACTCTATCGGGCCACCAGAAATTTCCTGCCCCCTTCTCCTGCACAACGGTGAAAACCCCAGGCCCAGGTCCCAGAAATCGCCGAGAACCGCAGCGCCACTCCCGCCGCTTTGGAAAAAACCGTGAAGGGCGAGTTGGAATGGATTGTTATGAAAGCCATTGCCCATAAAGGGGAAGATCGGTATGCGTCTTGTGATGATCTGGCTCGGGACATAGAGCGTTATTTGCAGGGATTGTCTGTAGAGGCGGGACCGGTGGATCCTTTTTACCGGTTGCGTAAGTTTATGGGGTTCCACCGAAAAGCGGTATTGGTGACCGGCGCTTTTTTGGTGTTGCTATTTGCAGCGGTGGGTTTCATTACCGCTGCGCTCTTGAGGACCCTGGCTGCGGAAGCGGAGACTCGACAAACTTTGGGCCGTTTGGAAGCGGTGCAGAC
>JBNKOV010001068.1:0-1788 GCA_050294955.1 Holophagae bacterium | reverse complement strand
TATGATCAACTGGTTCAAAGTAAAGCAGGTTGGTCGGTCATTGAGGCCTTGTCAAAAGACGAGAATGCCTCCACCTTAAAACATACTGAAATAGCCCAACCCGTGATTGTTGCAAGCCAGATGGCCCTAACGGACTGGTGGCGCAGCCACGGTATGGACGCCAAAGCCGTCGTCGGCCACAGCGTGGGTGAAATTACGGCTGCTTGGGCGGCTGGCGTCTTCAATGCCGAAACGGCTTTAAATCTGGCAATTATCCGGGGTCGCGTCATGGAGCGTTGCGAGCAGCGGGGCGGCATGGTCGCCATAGGCATTGGTTTGGAACAGGCCAGAACTCTGCTTCAACCCTACGACAAACTGGATATTGCTGCGCAAAATGATGCAAAAAACACTGTGGTTTCAGGGGACAGCGCACAATTGGAAGCGTTCATCCATGATCTGGAGGCACAGTCAGTCTTTGTTAAACGTCTGGCAGTTAAGGATGGGTTTCACAGTAGTATTTTTGAAAATTTAATGGAACCGCTGATCCAGGAACTGGGTGATTTAAGACCCGCCAGACCTGAAATAGCCTTGTATTCCACCCTAAGGGGTGGTTTGGCTGAACCTGGTGATTTCGACGCTGCCTATTGGGCTCAGGGGATGCGCCACATGGTGCGATTCCATGATGCCATGGAAGCCATGATCCAGGATCGTTACAACGGCTTTTTAGAGATTGGCGGGCATCCGACCCTAAAGGTCAATATCAAGCAAACCCTTTCCCAGAGCAAGCCCGAGGCCAGGGTTTTCAGCAGCCTGAAGAGAAACCTGTCTGCAAGAGATGCCTTATTTCAAACAGTCTGCGAACTATATCAAGCTGGTGCGCCGATCTGCTGGGAACGCATTTATCCCACAACAAACCCATCCATCAGTCTTCCTACCTATCCATGGCAGCAATTACCTCATTGGCGCCAGGGTACTGAGTCGATCGTAACTAACGAGGATTTCCCTGGTAAGAGACTGGAGATTGCAGCCCATGATGAACTGATTTTCCAAACCCGTATTTCCCGAAACCATCCACAATGGTTGGCGGACCACATGCTCCAAGGTGAAATAATTTTTCCGGCATCTGCTTATATATCGGTGATGTTGGCTGCAGGCGAAGCGTTGAATGTTTCTTTTTCTATCCAGAATTTGGAACTGATCCGACCGCTTTTTCTGACCGAAAGTGAAACTTCAATCCAAACAAAGATCTCCCCCCAGGAGGAGGGATGGGTTTGTAATCAATATGTGCGAATGGACGATACTTTAGGGTCTAAATGGGAATTATTCGCTAGAGCAAATTTCAAAAAACATACAACAAAAGCGCCCAATCTCAAGGAAATCAGCTCCGAAGATCCGAAACCGCAACTGGAATTCTACAAAGTATTAAATGAAAATGGTTTTCAATACGGACCAACCTTCCGAAAATTGACGTCTGTCATAAAACAAGGCCGGCTTCATACTGCGAACCTTACGATAGAAAACGATTTAATGCTGGGCGATCTGCTTCATCCCGCTGTTATGGATTCGGCCTTCCAGCTCTGCCTTTCAGCCTTCTTGAAGGATTCAAGCGGGAATGGAGAGAAAATGCCGCTCCCAGCCTTCTTGGACTCGGCGGAATTCTACGACAGATGCGATGATATTTCTTCCGTTGCAACAGTAACCTCGGAGAATGCCGGTGAATTGAAGGGTGATATTTTCTTATTAAACTCGCAGAAAGAAATTGTTGCGGCATTTAAAGGGCTTCGCTTTTCATATGCGTCACTATCATCT
>JBNKOV010001067.1:0-1791 GCA_050294955.1 Holophagae bacterium | reverse complement strand
CAAACGATATTCGCGCAGTCCGCCTTGCCTCCAATCAGGCCATTGCCGCCCAAGACCTTAAAGCCATTGCCGAAACTTGGACCGATGATATTCAGGTCACCATTAGTTCCGGAAAACATCTCAGTGGAAAGGCTGCGTATAAAGCCGCATTTCAGTCGGTTTTCAAAAGCATGCCTGGGGTGTCCTTTGTTCGCAGTCCCCAGCAGATTACCATCGCAGACAATGGCGTCATTGCCTGTGAATGGGGGCGTTGGACCGGTCGCTACCCAAGCCAGGCCATCACTTCCCGCATCGGCGAATACATGGCGTACTGGCGTCTGGAGGATGGGAAATGGCGAATTTCCGCTGAATTATTCGTGCCGCTGCAAGAAAACCAGTAGCGAAATTCATGGCTCTCGACCGAATATTTTCAAAAAATTTGGCCAGAAATGTCCAAAACCAAGAGGCTCAAACATCATAGAAGTATCGGCGACCTAGGTCGCAAAATTTTTGAAGAGGGAACGACATGACAAAAAAATTTCTATGCATCCAGAGAAGCCAGACCGGGGAATGCCCGCCGCCGTCGCAAGCGCAGATGGAGGAAATGTACGCCAAATTCCACGCCTGGAAAGATAAATTCAAAGACAATATCGTAGACATGGGCGGTAAACTGGGCGCTGGCGCCGTGGCTCGATCCGAAGGCAACACCGACGGCCCCTTTATCGAAGTGAAGGAAGTGATAGGCGGGTTCATGATTGTTGCCGCTGAAACCCTGGAAGAAGCCATGATCGTTGTGCGCGAGAGCCCAGGCATTGGCATGCCCGGCTCCAGCGTGGAAGTTAGAGAGATCCACACGTCTTGACGGAGACTCATGGAATTGAACGCCTTTTCCGGCGGGAATATGGGCGGCTCGTGTCCCTGTTAACCCGCCGGACTGGGATTCAGTATATTGAGGATGCTGAGGATGCGGTTCAATCCGCCATGACGGCGGCCATCCAGGCTTGGGCAGTTTCCGGCAAGCCCGACAACCCATTGGCCTGGCTGTTTCGCGTGGCGCAGAACAACCTGATGGGCGTTTTGCGCCAACAATCCGAGCGCACCCAAATCCTGGTCCAGCACCTCAATCGGGATGTCCCAACCTGGGAACAAGATCCCGAGATATTTCTGCCCAGCGAGCTTCAGGACAACCTTTTGCGGATGTTGTTTGTCTGCTGCGACGAGAGGTTGCCCGCGCCATCCAGCCAGGCCCTTGCTCTAAAAATCCTTTGTGGTTTCAAAGCGCCCGAGATTGCGCTTTTACTGTTCACCACCGAGGCCAATATCTATAAACGACTGGCAAGAGCCCGAAAGCAGCTGAGAGAATTACCCTTTCAGCATGGAGCGTTGGAAAATGAACAATATGCAGCAAGGCTAGCAGCAGTGCAAAGGATATTATACCTCCTTTTTACTGAGGGATACCTGTCATCCCAGGCAGATGCGACCATACGCCGGGACTTATGCGAGGACGCCATCCGCTTAACCACCTTGCTCGCCGAACATCCCTGGGGCCAGTGTCCTGAGACTTTTGCGCTCCTGGCCCTCATGCATCTCCACCTGGCCAGGATGACAGGCCGGGAGGATGGGTCCGGCGGACTATTGCTATTGGAAGAACAGAGCCGTGAAGAGTGGGACAAACGAGAGATAGGCAAAGGCCTGGCCTGGTTGGAAAGGTCGGCAAGGGGCGATCAATTCACACGCTACCACGCCGAGGCGGGCATTGCTGCGGAACACTGCATGGCGCCGAGCTTCCAAGAGACCCAATGGGAAAGAGTT
>JBNKOV010001066.1:0-1791 GCA_050294955.1 Holophagae bacterium | reverse complement strand
ATCGCGGAGCCGGATCTCCAGGAAACCTATCAATCCGACATGGACGCGCTTGTTGGCAACGATCAATCGAGATGCGCTTCATCCTACGGACCATTGGAGGACTGGCGCAGCTACCCGGCTGTTGAAGACGTCCGCTCGGTGTTGCTCCGTCGGTTCTCTCTCATGTTCAGCAGCCTGAAGGTCCCGGGCTGGAGCATCGCACAGGGGGACTTGAAATGAACGCCCCACGTTACGCCAGACCCCATATTCTCAGTGAAATAGATCCACAGAACCATCACCTGATCGAAGCGTCCGCCGGCGCCGGGAAAACCTATACCATCGAACATCTGGTCATCGAATTGTTGCTGCGCGGCGTTAAGCTGAAGAAGATCCTGCTGGTTACCTTTACGGACAAGGCCACTCAGGAACTAAGAGACCGTATTCGCAGTAAAATAAGAGAGTTGGTGGACTTCACCGGCGCCACCGATTCCCAAGATTACTGGGTGCTGGACGATGCTGCAAAGGCCCGCCTGGGCGACGCACTGTTCGAATTTGAAGAGGCGTCCATCGAAACCATTCACGGATACTGCAACACGGTGCTCCGTGAATTCGCCTTCGAGAACCACCTCCGGTTTGAGATGGAGCAGAAAAACAAAAAACAGGTTTTACAAGATCTCTTCCACGAACATCTTCGTCAATCCGTTCTAGCTAAAGATAGTCCACTCAGGCAATTGCTGGCCGACTATCTCCTAGAGCATCCCAACGGCCTGGACCTGTCCGAAGACATGGGCTTCAAACAAACTCTCATGCAAAAGGCCGAGAAGCTGGCTACCATCAAGGCCTGGTTACTGCCCGACCTGGCGCGCACCGACCTGGTTTGGCGGGAATGGCGGGAGTGGTTCCTCGATCAACCGGAAATCTCGGACATTGCCCGGCTGAATTTAAGTAAGGCGCACCTCACGCTCATTTCTGAAGTCTATGCTTCCATGCGAGCCAACCTCAGGGAAAATCTAGTCTTATCCGATGTTTTCACCTGGATGGATCAAAACGAGAAGGGCCTCAATCTGTTCGTGAAACCCAAGGATTGGAAATTTAACAAGACCCGGACCAAAGGCGTGGAAAACCCCATCATGTCTCTGGCCGAAGTCCCTGAGCAAATTCTTGCGTTGGCCAGGGAAACTATGAAGTTATGCAAGGTCTCTTGCAGCTTGGAGGCCCGGCTTCTTTTAAATCTCTTACCGGGCCTGGAAGAGGCCCTGGCCAAGAAGAAGGCCCTCAAGGGCTGGTTCGACTTCGACGACATGATCAGCCTGGTTGCAAAGGGCTTGGTAGGGGAGGGCGGCGACCGGTTGCGCGACGCTCTGCGAAAAAAACACAGCCACGCCCTCATCGATGAATTCCAGGATACCGACAACGACCAGTGGACCATTTTCTCTAAAGTCTTTTTGGGCAGCGAAACCCATCGGCTCTTCCTCATTGGCGATCCCAAACAGGCCATCTACCGGTTTCGCGGCGCAGACGTCCACACCTATCTTGACGCCCGAGACGCCATTCAACGCATTGGCGGGCGGGTTATTGAACTGGGAGAGAATTTCCGATCCAGTCCGGAGCTGATTGATGGCGTGAACACCGTCTTCTCCGATCCCCAACTGTTCAAAAGCCGCATTCAGTTTCAGCCCGTGGCGGCGGGCAAACCCGACAATCGTTTAACCGATGGGGGCGAACCGGCCATTACCTGCCTGTTTCCAGATGGCGTGTGTACATCAGGGGACGCCAAAAATCTGTTTGCTGTAGAAATCGCGGATCGCATAC
>JBNKOV010001065.1:0-1798 GCA_050294955.1 Holophagae bacterium | reverse complement strand
TTGGCTGCAGCCCAGGTAGTTCGGCTTGGAATCTTTATATGGTTGTTCCTCTTTACGCTCCCCGGATTGGCGGAGACCGTTCTGCTGGAAAAGGGCGTAGATCGCTATCCGCTTGGTTTGAAGATGGATATTTGGGAAGATGCCCGGGGGACAGGGACCATTGAAGAAGTATCTTCCAGAAAATGGCTGGATAAATTCAAGCCCTGCAAGGAAGCTTTTCCTGATTTTGGATTTACCTCGTCGGTGATTTGGATTCGGTTGGAGATCGATAACCGGCACCCCTCCCATGATTGGTATTTGGAGCTGGGAGAGCCATGGCTAGACGAAGTGGCTGTTTTCCAGGAGGTTAGTGAACGAAGATTTACCGCCAAACATATGGGAAGCGTGTATCCCTTTGCCCAAAGAGACATTCCCTACGCTACCTTTGTGTTTCCGTTAACCCTATCCGGGAATGGGCCAGAAACCCTCTTTATAAGGCTTGCGACCAACTCCAAGATGAGAATTACGGCGGTTTTGCGAACGCCTGACAGGTTTTTGCAGGACACTGACAAGCTGCGATTTGGTCTTGGACTTTATTTTGGCATTATGTTGGTGATGGTGCTGTATAATTTCTTTCTCTTCCTCTCCGTGCGCGATGTAAGTTACTTGTATTATGTACTGTATACAGCCAGCATGACGCTTTATCTACTCGTGCATCGGGGTTTTGCCTATCAGTATCTCTGGCCGGAAAGTCCCCAATTGCAGGCCCGAAGCATTTATGCAGTTCTTGGCTTTTCTCTGTTTTCTTGTTGTCTCTTTACCCATAGTTTTCTGCAAACAGTTCAACGCACCCCTATCCTTCACAAAGTATTGTGGGTACAAGCTGGGGCGGCCTTTTTGCTGATTGTTTTTGGGGTCCTTGAATGGAACGCTATGAGCTTTCAGGTCGCTATTGTATTGGGAACCAGCATGCCGCTGGTCCTTTTTATAGGTGGTTTCTTATGTTGGCGGAAGGGTTCCAGGCCCGCTTTATATTTCCTTTTTGCCTGGTCTCTCCTGTTGTTGGGGGCCTTTGTTTTCACTTTGAGAAATATGGGCGTTTTGGGTGAGTCGTTATTTACCGAATATGGCATGTATCTTGGCTCCGCCGCTGAAACGATTCTTCTCTCACTGGGTCTGGCGGATCGCATCAATGCTCTGGAAAGAGAGCACGTGGAACGGATTCGCAGGATTGATCGACTGAAGGATCAGTTCCTTGCCAATACTTCCCATGAACTTCGAACGCCTTTGGTGGGCATCATTGGTCTCGCGGAATCTCTGAAAGAGGGGGCAGCCGGACGTTTGCCAGCCAAGGCCCGAGACATATTGAAAATGGTCATTTCATCCGGGCACCGCCTACATCATCTCGTAAATGATATTCTCGATTTCTCAAAGCTGAAGAATAGCGCCCTTAAATTAAATTTCTCCAAAGTGGATCCTCATGCATTAACGGAGGTTGTGCTTACCATTTGTAGACCTCTTACGGGCGGCAGAGACCTGAAGCTGATAAATGACATCCCACTGGATTCGCCCTCCGTGAAAGCAGATGAGAACCGATTCCAGCAAATTCTCTACAACCTGATCGGCAATGCTATTAAATTTACGGAAATCGGTTCTATTAGGATCTCTACACGCCTTGAAAACCAGATGTTGGCCATACTGGTAACCGATTCGGGCATGGGGATTGCGGAAGAAGACCATGACCGGATTTTTGATTTTTTTGAGCAAGCCGATTTAGACTCCAGCGTAGTGGGAACAGGCATTGGCCTGGCAGTGACCA
>JBNKOV010001064.1:0-1799 GCA_050294955.1 Holophagae bacterium | reverse complement strand
CACTTTCAGCGCACGGACAACCGGGGAAAGCGGCTGGCTGCTGTTGGGGCTCACCGGGGCTGGCTATGCCTCGGGATTAAGCGCCTTTTGGGTTGTTTTGGGAGAAGTGGTTGGCGTTGCTGTCTCCTGGTTTTTCATTATTCCCAAATTCAAACGAGAGGTGACGCATTATGAATCTCTCACCATGTTGGACTATTTCGAAGACAAACTTGATGATAAGCGGCATATTCTGAGGACCATATTCACAATTGTCCTCATAACCATGGTCACCGCCTACATCTCGGCGCAGCTTGCCGCAACGGGCAAAGCGTTTAACAGCTTTTACGGCATGGACCACGTGATGGCCCAATGCCTGGGGGTCGGCATTATTCTGGTTTACGTGACCATGGGCGGCTTTAGAGCTGTGGCTGTATCTGATTTCATTCAAGGCATTTTAATGTTGGCGGGGCTCACAGTGGTTCCCATTGTCGCCATTGTGGGAGCGGGCGGATTCGGCACCCTGTTTGAGGGTTTGCAGGCCAATCATCCCCACATGCTCAACATCCTGCCAGAAGGCGACAACAGTTTTCTGATCTTGCTTACGGTCATGGCCCTTGCCGGTCCCGGACTCGGTTTCCTGGGTTCGCCTCAGGTCTACCAGAGGATCATTGCTTTAAGACCCGATGCTCCTATGAAGAAAGCGGCGTGGACCGCAGTGGGCTACACATTGTTAACCGACGCAGGCGCTGTACTTTGCGGTATTGCGGGTCGGCATTATCTTCCCAATCTGGCCGATGTGGAATCGGTCTATCCGGACCTGGTAACTCAGTTGTTTCCCACTTTGTTGATTGGCTTATTTGTTGCCATCATCCTTTCGGCGATTATGTCTACAGCCGATTCACTGCTCATTCTGGCGGCAACCACTGCCGTGCGAGACTTTTACCAGAAGATATTCAAGCCGAACCTTGAGGAGAAGCGGGCAATCCTCTACCTGCGCATTGGTGTGGTGGTGATGAGTTTAACGGCGCTGTTTTTCGCATCGTTAAAGATCAGACTCATTTTCTGGTTCGCCCTGTTCGGCTGGGCGGGTATTGCCTGTTCGTTCTGCCCGCCGCTCATATTGACGCTTTTTTGGAAGAAAACCAACAAATACGGCGTGATGGCAGGAGCCTCCAGTGGCTTCCTCACCGCTATTTTGTGGAAAACGCTTTCGGACGGGTCGATCTATGAAATGATCCCAGGTTTCTTTGTATCCTTTGTGTTCACAGTGGTTGTAAGCCTGTTAACCCAAAAATGGAATCGCACTATTTGATTAAGAGGAACCGGATGTGCCCGGTTCCTCCTTCCCCAAAAATGCCGCTCCTAAAGAGCCACACCAAACGTTACCTTGAATGTAACAGATTCTGAGTCTTCAGTTTTGGATCCTCCCACGAGGCCCTTCTCCTGCACCTGACTCTGATTTTTGAACATGAGGTTCAGTAGTGTCTCCAGATTTGAGGCTTTTTCAGGAGACATTGTTACCATGAAGGTGTCGGGTCCGGAATCACCTGGCCGTTCAGAACCCACTGATAAGGTTGGAGTTCTTTCCACCAGGCTTACCAAGTAACGTCCTGGCTCTGATTCCTCGGAAGATTTCAAAACCTCCAGGTTTTCTCCAGCAACAAGGGAATGCTTGTCCGGCCCCGAATTTCCAGGCCTTTCGCTCCCAACCGAGAGCTTATTGAGGTTGACATTGTTGAGTTTTGTCAATTTGAAACCGCATTCCAAGGCTTTCTTAAGATTCAGGTCTTCAGGGATCTTAAGAAAGACGGTTGTGGTTT
>JBNKOV010001063.1:0-1804 GCA_050294955.1 Holophagae bacterium | reverse complement strand
GTGACATTCATCCTCTGGGGGGAACCTATTTCAGCCCCACAATTTTAACGAATGTAACCTCAACAATGGCATGCGCTAGGAACGAGATTTTTGGACCGGTGGCGCCACTAATAAGGTTTAAAACCGAAGAGAGCGCCATTGAAATAGCCAACGATACACCCTATGGCCTGGCTGCCTATTTCTATTCCAGGGACATTGGGCGGGTTTGGCGTGTTTCCGAAGCTCTGGAATACGGCATTGTGGGCATAAATGAAGGCATTATCTCAACGGAAGTAGCGCCTTTTGGGGGAATCAAGGAATCCGGAATGGGGAGAGAGGGTTCCAAATACGGAATGGACGACTTTCTTGAAATAAAATACTTGTGTTTAGGCGGTATCTAATTTAATGGGATGGCTTTTGCGGGTTTTAATGAGAGCGCCAGCTCCGTTCGTTTTGCTTCCACTTTGAGTTCTTTTAGAAAAAAGACTTGATTTTGCGTGCCATGCAAGGCTTTAATACCCTTATCGAAAATATGGCGGAATGGAAGGTTTAACAGTGCCATTTCTTAAAGTAAATCAAGTCACCAGAAACTTCACACAATTGGCCCAACCTGTTGAAGTGCTCGCAAGTGTTTCATTTCAAATGGAAAGAGGTGAAGCTCTGTCAATTACGGGGCCTTCGGGTTCCGGAAAAAGCACCCTTTTGCATTTGCTTGGCGCTTTGGATCAACCCTCATCTGGCAGCATTGAAGTAGATGGCAAGGATCTCTTTGCCATGAGTGAAATAGAGCTGGCACGTTTCCGAAACGAAACCGTAGGGTTTGTCTTTCAGGACCATCATCTACTGCCCCAATATTCCATTTTGGAAAATGTGCTGCTGCCGTCTCTAGCTTTTCCGAGAACCACGCCTGAGGCGAGGGCTCGCCAGTTGTTGGACCGCGTCGGTTTGGGAAAAAGGCTTAGTCATCGTCCTGCGGAGTTGTCTGGCGGAGAACGTCAGCGTGTGGCAATTGCCCGGGCATTAATCAACAGTCCCGCCCTTTTGTTGTGCGATGAGCCCACTGGGAATTTGGATCAAAATACTGCGGGTTCTGTTGCCGATCTGCTTTTCGAACTCCATAATGAAGAAAACAACGTGTTGATAATTGTAACCCATAGCCCAGATTTAGCGAAACGTTGTCCACAAAAATGCACATTGCGGAATGGCTCTCTGGTCAGCAGCGAATAGAGCGCAAAAATTTAGTTTTCAGATCAGTCTCTCCGAAGGAACATGTATTTGCTTAATATTCATTACACCTTCCAAAAATCAACTATTCAATATAAAGGCAGAGTGATTGATGCATTTACTCGAAGAAGCGAGACCGAACTTTTGCCGTGGAATTGCAAGAGGATAAATCGTATCATTTTTCTTATCAATCATGCCAGGCCGATTGGTCGAGGCCTTTTCGTCAACCTCGTTTAACCGGTCTCCAGGGGAAAGTTTCAGGAGCGCAACATGTTTCGAAGCATCAGCTATTACAGGTCGCTAAATATTGCCATTCTTTTGGGAGTCGCGGTTTCCGCAGCTGTTTTGACCGGAGCTCTTTTGGTTGGCGATTCAGTAAAAATGAGCTTGAGAAAAATGACTCTGGATCGTTTAGGCAATATTTCAAGCGTTATTTTGCCTGGACATTTCGTAAACCAATCTCTGGCTCAAGGGCTTCATGATCAACTACAAGGAAAAGTGGATGTAGCTCCATTGGTGTTGCTCCAAGGCAGTGTGAACCACGATTCATCAAGGGCGACCCGTGTGAATATTTTAGGAATTGATAAGGCATTTCCGGAAA
>JBNKOV010001062.1:0-1804 GCA_050294955.1 Holophagae bacterium | reverse complement strand
CATTTCGAGTCTCAGGCCTATTTGGAGACGGCGGTTCCGGGGAACAGTCTCATGGGCGGTTGGCTGAACCGTTATCTGGCTGAAACCTCAGGGCCTGGTCTCATTCGCGGTCTTTCCGTGGGCTACAATATACCCCAAAGCGTGACGGGTTCCCTGGCTGTTCCAGTGAGCACCAACTTCGGCACCTCCGACATCGACGTGGACTATGTCTTGGACGGCGCCGAGGAGACAGCTTACGAGCAGAAGATCCGAGATCTTATGCAGATCACCCCTTCTCCGGGCAACGAAGACATTTATGGCACGGGCAGTAGGATCTTTCAGATGATCGACAGCTTTGCCGATCGCGACCTCAACAACTACACCCCTGAAAATGGCGCGCAATATCCCAACAACTCCCTGGGCAATAGAGTGAAACATGCCGCTCAGATGTTAAAGGACGAGAGCACGTTCTTGGGAGTGGAAGTGATCACCATTGACCAGGGCGGTTACGATTCGCACGCAAACCAGTTGGACCCCGCCAATCCGGTGGCGACCAATGGCGGTCATTACGGATTGCTTTCGGCGTTAAGTCAATCCATGAGCGCGTTTTACACCGACATGGGCTCTACCCGAATGAACGACATCGTGTTCCTGGTTGTTTCTGAATTTGGCCGTCGCGCCTATCAGAACCGGTCCAACGGAACCGACCATGGAACGGGAAGCGTCGCGTTTGTCATGGGCAACTCGGTAAACGGACAGGTATATAACGGCGACGCCAACTGGCCAGGCCTGGACAATCTGTACCATGGCGATTTGGATTGGGCCACCGATTTCCGAGACATCTACTGGGAAATCATGTCCCGTCATATCGGCGTGGACAACGCAACGCTGAACACCATCATTCCGGGTCACACCTATAACCCGGTGGGATTCATCCCCTAAAGATCAACGGGGCGGCTTGACTGCCGTAACAGGTCGCCTCGTCTCCCCTCTTCAGCAAGAAGATGGGTCTTATCTCGCAAGACCGTCGAAGCCAAACGCCTCGGCGGACTTGCGAGTTTTTTATTGTCAGACTGTTGCTTGCGAGTCCGGTCTTCATGACTCAGCAGAAACGAAACAAGCGGGGCGCGCCGACTCAGGAGAGAGTTATCGGCTTTTTAAAGGCGTTAGAAGCGCGTGACTTCAGCATTACCGGCGAGACGATGGCAGCCGAGCTGAATATGCCGTTATTCCGACTCCAGGGTTTGACCACCAAGATGCGCCGCCTTGTGAATCTTGATGGGTATGAGGTTCTCACAAAAAATGAGGACACTTTGATTTTGAATAAAGCTCTGTTAAAAAGCCAGTTTGAGATTTAGGTCGTCATGTGTCGATCTTTCATAACAGGCGATTTGAGGAAGACCGATAATGGCTTTGCGGCGCCTTACTTTCAGAATTGTGAAAAAAATAAATCGTTTGAGCCGAAACAGGGTTTTCTTTCGCATGTATTAATAGGCTGGGAGTGGTAGAGCCGAGAAGATTGCAATTCTGGTTTTTTTTGAGGGGAGGAAAAGCCAGTTCTTGGGGGAATAATGGAAAGCACCAGGCGAATATTATTTCGACCGACTGGGTTATCGCTTTTGGTTGGCTTGATTGAGCTACATCCAGGCAATTTTGAGCACTACAGCAAGGCCGTTAAGCCTTTTCTAAAATCCTGGGGCAAAACGTGGAGCAGTAAGACCAAACCAGAAAATAGAATTGCTCATCAAGAGGTGGATCCCAGGCATTTTTACCGCACCAGCAGTTTTGTTGGGCTTGGCGCCTGGGATATGATTACTTTGACGAT
>JBNKOV010001061.1:0-1805 GCA_050294955.1 Holophagae bacterium | reverse complement strand
CATGATTATGGCTCAAAGACTTAGGGTCGTCGGAATGGCGATATTTAATGAACCGCTGATTCGCTTCATCAAAGCGGTTCAGCCCGCCGCCCGTGGCGCCAACCCACAACTGGCCGTCCCCATCCTCAAAAATGGTTCGAATCCCATTGTGACTCAAACTGCCAGGATCTGCAGGGTCATGCATGAATCTGGTGAACTCCTCTTCCTCAGGATGGAAGAGATTTAAGCCGTTGTAGGTTCCAACCCACAATCGACCCTTGGAATCCTGTTGGATTGCGAACACGTAATCCTGGCTTAACGTGCTGTCATCATAAGGGCTATGCTTGTAGTGAATGAAGCGATTGTTTTTTCTGTCGAATAAGCTCAGGCCGCCGAATGATCCCACCCAGAGCTGACCGTCCCGGTCCTCAAAAAGACTCCATACCTGATCATCGGCCAGGCTGTCTGAATCATCAGGATCATGCTGGTAATGGGTGAATTGCTCCGTTTCCGGGTCGAAGGAGCTCAAGCCGCCGCCCGTACCGATCCAAATCTTACCGTATCGATCCTCCAACATGGAGAACACATAGCGACCCGTCCGAGTATTGGGCTTTTCCAAGTCGTATTTGTACACCTGAAATTCATACCCGTCAAACTTGTTGAATCCGTCTCCCGTGCCGAACCACATGAACCCCAATCGATCCTGTATAATGCAGTAAACCGAATTGTGCGACAGTCCATCTTCAACCGTAAGCCTCTCAAAGCGCAGGTCTTCCTGCTGAGCCCAAAGACAAGGGATCATAAAAAAAGCCAGCAAAAAGAAGCCCTTGAAAAACCTGATATCAAATTGTAGCATGGAATGCGCATCACTCCGAGGCGTAACCCCTCGTATTTATAAACAACGCTTAGAATACCACAGTCCCTTACGACCTGATGCGGCTGGTTGGCGAAAAAATGCGCATTCCTTCAAATTACTACATCCAAATGTCCTTCACCCACCTGCTGAAGACCTCCATATCCACCACAAACTTCCCAGACTCAGAATGTCTCCAAATTCCGTATATCTCTTTTGATCTGGGCTCCTTTAACGCGCGATAGCGCAATTGACGGTAGGTTAGCGGGATATGCCTGCACACATGAATCAATAGAAAAATGCCTTTCTGACCTAATAACGTATTGCCATCCCAACTATCGTCCACTTTATCTAGTTTTTGCAGCGAGTGAGTGCGATAGAACTTTGAAAATACGGTCATCCTTACTATCCAATGACCCCAGATCTTCCCCACGCCAATTTCTTTATAAGCGGCTTTTCCTGTTTTACGAATCTTGTGAACTTTCCTAATAACAAGCGCTGTATCCAAGTTCAGAGGTTCCTCCAAATTTTTTAGATAATACACGCCCTTGCTTTTAAGCAATGTTTTTGCATCTATGCCTGGCTCAGGGACGCAAAACCTCATTTCATCTTCATGAAACAACTTCTCGTAGGATGTTTTTTCCTTCATAAATGCCTCGCCGCTCGTGTTTCGCCTCTACTGCATATAAGAGAAACGAACTTGTTTCAACCTATATACTGAAGACAATAGCACTCTGAAGTCAAGAGTAAAATGAAGTGACAAACTGTTTGGAATCAATATTTTGTCGTATCTTCGAATAGATTGACTACGCCTTGTTTTTATATCCCGAGAGGAAAAAACTTAAAATAGATCCACTACAGACTTTGCCAATAATCTAATAATAATCAAGAGAATAAAGAAGAAACAAGTTTCGATGACACGGGCTCTCACTAATGGTCACAACCAGTATAAAAACTCTCTCTCTTTTCAATA
>JBNKOV010001060.1:0-1806 GCA_050294955.1 Holophagae bacterium | reverse complement strand
AAAAGAGGTTGCCCGTTTCATTGAGCACCAACAGGCGGTGGTCCCCAACACGCCGGGAACTTGGATGCAACTGGGTCTGACGCTGAAATCGGATCAGCATTTGATCGGCGATTGCGGCCTTCATTTTGTAGATCGCGCTCAGGTGGAATTCGGCGTTTCTCTGGACCCCAAACACCAGGGCAGGGGATATGCCGCTGAGGCCCTGAAAGGCGTGTTGGGCTATCTCTTCACCGACCTGAACAAACATCGGGTGTTTGGCTCCGCCGATCCGGATAATCGCGCTTCACTGGCGCTCATGGAACGAGTCGGCATGCGCAAAGAGGCTCATTTCAAACAGAGTTACTGGTTTAAAGACCGCTGGGCCGACGATGTCATTTATGCGATGCTGGCCAGCGAATTCAAGGACAAAACAACATGAAATAGTTGTTGATTGTTGAGTCGTATTTTGTCCCGATAAGGCTTGATCTGTGGTATGATGGAGATAACATCATCATCTGTTTTCAGGGGAGGCATTTCCATGAAAAAAGCAAGAGAAAGAGTTCTCATCATAGGCGCAGCCGGGCGAGATTTCCATAATTTTAACACCGTGTATCGCAACAATCCGGACTATGAATGCGTGGTGTTCACCGCAACCCAGATCCCCAATATTTCCGAGCGCAGATACCCTGCCGTGTTGGCGGGCGATCTCTATCCCGATGGCATCCCCATCGTGCCTATGGAGGTGTTGGAGGAGACCATAAAGCAAGAGAACATAGATACTTGTGTTTTCAGCTACAGCGACATTCACTACATCGATCTCATGCAGTTGGCCAACCGATGTTTAAGCGCAGGCGCCGATTTCAAGCTGCTGGCGCCGCAACGGGGCCATCTCAAATCCATCAAGCCGGTTATCAGCGTGCTTGCGGTGCGAACGGGATGCGGCAAAAGCCAGACCACCCGGAGAATCGTAGAAATACTGAAGAAGGATCTGGGCGTCGAGCGGGTCGTGAGCATCCGCCACCCCATGCCCTATGGGGATCTCGCCGCCCAGGCGGTTCAGCGATACGCCACCCTGGAAGACCTCAAAAAACACCGCTGCACCATCGAGGAAATGGAAGAATACGAGCCGCATATAGCTGCTGGCAACGTGATTTACGCAGGCGTGGATTACGAGGCCATTCTCCGTCAGGCCGAACAGGAAGCCGATGTTATCCTGTGGGATGGGGGCAATAACGACCCCAGCTTCTACCACAGCGACTTCACCATCACCGTTGCAGATCCCTTAAGGGCGGGTCACGAAACCCTGTATTGGGCTGGCGAGACCAATGTCACCATGTCCGACATGGTGATCATCAGTAAATGCGACGCGGCTCATCCCCAGGATGTGGAGAAGGTCAGGGCCAATATCAAAGCCCGGAATCCGGAGGCCATCCTTTTAAACGCAGACAGTCGGGTGCAGCTCGACAATGAATCGGTTGTACGAGGAAAGCGGGTTCTGGTGATCGAAGACGGACCCACGCTTACCCACGGGGAAATGAGCATTGGCGCGGGATACGTTGCGGCCCAACGATTTGGAGCCGTGGAAATCGTAGATCCCCGACCCTTCGCCGTGGGCTCCATAGCCGCAGCCTATAAGAAATATCCCCAATTAGGCAAGGTAGTCCCGGCGTTGGGCTATTATGAGGATCAATTGGCGGAATTAGAACAGACCATCAAAAACGCCGATGTGGAAGGCGTTTTGGTGGGAACGCCCATCGACCTGCGTCGTGTCATTTCCATCGACAAACCCACCACCCGAGCCCGTTACGACCTCGTGGAGCACAACAC
>JBNKOV010001059.1:0-1807 GCA_050294955.1 Holophagae bacterium | reverse complement strand
ATTGGAAAAAGGATTCGTCGAGACCCGGTAAATCGTTCAACTGCAGAATATCTCGCCAAATACGGGCCATTTTTTTCTTAGTAGCTGACTCGGGCGGCGCAGAAGCTTGCGTCTGCTGCATTTGGGGATATGGCAATTCCTCTCTGTTCACCTTCCCATTTGGCGTTCGGGGAAAATCTTTGAGGACTACAAAAGCGCCTGGCTTCATGTAATCAGGCAATGTTTTTGCCAACTCGCTGTCTAACTGGGGAATGAGTTTGCCAGCGTCCTCTTTCGACTGAATATAGGCGACCAGGGTTTGATTGTCGCATGGAGACAGACAGACCAAAGCCTCTTCAACCTGATCGACTGAGGAAATAGCCGTTTCTATCTCCCCCAGCTCGATACGAAATCCCCTCAGCTTTATCTGGTGATCCAGCCTTCCCAAAAAGATGAGTTGGCCCATTCCATCGAACCTGGCAAGGTCCCCGGTGCGATAGAGCCTTTCCCCAGGCTTTTCTGAGAAACCGTTGGGTATATAACGAGCAGCCGTAAGAGCTGGCCGATTGTGGTAGTACCGAGTAAGGCCAGCTCCGCCAAGACAGATTTCCCCTGCCACGCCCAGTGGCGCCAGCCGAGCGTTTGAATCAAGGAGATAAGCCGTTGTGTTGGCAATGGGCCGACCAATTGGAGGCGCTCCGATCAGGTCTTCGGGCATGAGCGCCTCAGTGGAATAGGTGGTGTCCTCACTGGGTCCGTATAGATTGAAAATCCTTGCAACGCCCTGTCGGTAGAGTTCAGTGATCAGGGATGCGGCAAAGGGTTCACCGGCAAGATTCACAACTCTGATTGATGCGGGAAGATGTCCCAAACGGAGGATCTCAATTATAGCCGAAGGCACGGTGTTGATAAGGGTTGCTTTGTCTCTATCCGGGCAGCCGTCCAAATGCAACAAATTCTCTACTAGAATGACCGTGCCTCCTCGTGTAAGAGGGCAAAACAACTCGAACACAGAGAGATCGAAGCAAACGGATGTCCCCGCGACAACACCTTCCAAATCCCCGTCGTCAAACCTGGAATTGGCCCAATTAAGCAAAGCAAAAACCGAAGCATGTTCAATGGCGACGCCCTTGGGTTTCCCCGTAGAACCACTGGTGTAGATGACATATGCCAACTGTTGCGGGTTTCCGGGTTTTGGATTGTCCACGGCCTGATCTCGAAAATGTTCTTTATCTAAATCTAGGATGATGGCTTTGGTTTGCGGCGGATCTAAACTACCTCTGGTTATGAGGATTGCCGCCTCGGAATCATTGAGCATATACACCTGGCGATCAATGGGCCAGGCAGGATCTAATGGAACGTAAGCGCTGCCGGATTTGAGCACAGCCAATAATGCGATGATCAGGTGTTCATCCCTGGGAAGCCGAACTCCAACAAGCACTTCTGGTCCAGCGCCCACGGATTGAAGGAAATGGGCCATCCGGTTGGCTTCCTCGTTGATGTATTTATAGGTAAACGGCGAACCGTTTACCAACAAAGCGATGGACTCCGGCTTAAGATGAGCCTGCTGCTCGAATCTTTGCGCAATGCCTCCTTCCATTGGATTCGGCGTTTTGGCGCTGTTCCACTCCACAAGAAGACGATGCCTCTCGTGAGCTTCCATCAGTTGATAGGAGCCAAGTGTGCGATTTGGATCTTCACTGATCTGCTCAAGTAATAGATTAAACCGTCTAGCCAGGCGTTGCATGGAATGCGCTTCAAACAAACCTGAGGCATATTCCATGTAACCCGTTAAATGATCCCCGGTTTCAAAGATCGTAAGCGTCAG
>JBNKOV010001058.1:0-1808 GCA_050294955.1 Holophagae bacterium | reverse complement strand
CGGAGCAGGCCACCCGCAAGTTAAGTTCCGAAATCAACCGACTCATGAAAGCTCAAAATCCCTGACCCGCCTTATATGATGTCCTTTTGCCTCAGCAGGAGGACAGTCGCCAGCACGAACAGGATGAAAAACAATGCAATGACGCCGGTGGCCGGCAGAGGTTTTATGATGTCGCCTTTGTCAAAGAATCGTTCTATCATGATGTCTTTTTGAGCAATTTCAACGCCTTCAGGGGTTGGCGTTTTCTCGGTTCGCTGTTCGGCTTCCATTTGGAGCGTGGCCTCAAACGCCCAGCGCGACACCATGACCTTGGAAACCACTTCCACCGGCGCCGCCATGTCCTTAATGGGCTTTACCATGCCGCCCAACACCACCATGGGGATGAGCACCAGGGGCGTGAGGCCAATGGCAATTTCGTTGCGCTTCTTGAAGGGCGACGCAAAGGCGGATATGAACAATCCAATGCTCATGCCGGCCAGGGCCGTTGTGAGGACGACAGAGAACACTGGCCATAGCGGCGCTTTCAACTTGCAGTAATGGGAGACAATGGGCGTGAGGATGAGGCATTGAATGACACAGATCATGGCGCCCACGGAGAGCTTGGAGCCTACAAAGGCCGTAATCTTGAGATTGTACATGCGTTCTCTTTGATAGATGTGCCAGTCCCCGCAAATATCCCTAGCCGCGTTGGAACAGCCAAACCAGATGGCGGTCAGGTTCATTAGGAACAGGGCGGTTGGCGCGGATTGAAAGCCCGATTCGCCTTCTTTGGTCAGCAGAGCGAAGGCGATTAAAAAGGCGATGACGGGCGCCTGGGCCAATAAGATGGCTGTGTTCATGCGGTCTTGCAGCTTCACTCGGAAGTTCCTACAATGCAAGATCCACCATTGACGAAAGCTGGAGGCGGATCGCTTGGGTTTCCCGCTTTCCCCGCTGTCGCGAACGGCGCCAGACCCCTTTCGACCCTGCACGTAATCTTGGAAGTAGGGCGAACTCTGATACGTCTTTTGCCAATATTCCGGCGGCTTGGAGCCTATGCCTCGCAAGGCCAGATCTGGATTCGCCACGGCCTCTTGCTCTGGCAACTCCGGGTTGGTGTAGGTGAGGGAGTCGGGCATGGCGGGTCCAAAATAAACCAGCTTTCCGCCGAGATGCAGGAAGATGAGGTGGTCCATGAGTTTGTAGATTTCAAGGCTGGGCTGGTGCAGGGTGAGAATGATGATCTTACCCTCATCGGCCAGGTCCCGCAAAATCTTCATGACCACCAGAGCGTCCTCGGAAGACAGGCCGGAAGTAGGTTCGTCCAGAAAAAAGATAGAGGGGTTCACCAACATTTCAATGGCCATATTCACCCTGCGGCGCTGGCCGCCGCTGATATTGGCAATCTTGGTGTCCCGAATCCCTTTGTTGGCCTGAAACAATCCGAGCCGTTCAATTACTCCATCTACCAGGCTGGTCACGGCTTGCCCATCTAAATCCTCCTCCAGGCGCAATCTGGCTGAATAGGTGAGGGCCTGGCCAACGGTGAGGTCTGCGTGCAGAATGTCTTCCTGAGGCACGTAGCCGATGGAGGTTCTGAAGGCGTCGTATTCCCCATGAAGATCGCGACCGTTCACCAGCACCTGTCCGGAGGTGGGCTTATAGTATCCCAACGCAGTTTTCAACAGCGTCGTTTTGCCTGCGCCCGACGGGGCCATGAGACCGCAGAATTCCCCCGGCATAACCGAAAGGGAAATGGCGTCCAACAAGGTTTTCCGGGTTTTGCCCTTTCCGACTTGCAAGGTGACGTCTCGGGCTTCCAGAGTGAA
>JBNKOV010001057.1:0-1812 GCA_050294955.1 Holophagae bacterium | reverse complement strand
ATGACTCCTCTTCATGCCTCCCAGCTTGGCAGTGTTACCAAGTCTATGGTGGCGGCGTTGGTGATGATGCTCCAGGAAGACGGTGCGTTGACTATTGATTCTACACTGGACCAATGGTTGCCTCAATTCCCGCGAGCTGAGCGTATTACACTGAGGCATCTTTTGAACCACAGCTCCGGTATCCCGGACTATCTGACAAACGCCTATTATCTCGACATCCTAAACGCAGGCGGAGATTATATCTGGCAGGCAGACGAATTGCTGGACTACGCCCTTGCTGAAGAACCCCTTTTTGAGCCTGGCGTTATGGGCTCCTACTCCAACACGAACTACTTGCTTCTGGCCATGGTGGTTGAGAAGATTACCGGTCAGACACTGGCTCAGCAACTGAGAGCCCGAATCTGGGCTCCTCTGGGCATGAGACACACCTATTTGCGTGGTTTTGAGACTCCGGGCTTTCCCGTTGCTCATGGCTATCTCTGGGATCCTCAACATTTGTTTTTTCAAACTTCCCTTACAGACACCAGCGATCTCGTTAACGGAACAAGTAGTTTGGGCGACGGGGGCGTGGGTTCTACGGTGGAAGATCTCATCATCTTCACCAAGGCGTTGACCAGGGGCCAGCTGGTGAGTGCAGAAACTCTGGAGGCCATGATTCAGCCATTTGACGATGAATGGACTTATGGCTTGGGTCTTGAGATCTTTGAGGATTTTCCCACTGCCGCCTACGGTCATACCGGCAGTTTTGTGTGGGGCAACGCTCTGTTGTTCTATTTCCCCGAAGAAGACGCCTTTCTGGCCACTACCCGAAATCTCTTATCCATTGCCGATGAAGACGATTCCATTGAAGTGGATGCGTTGATTCTTGGCATGGCTGCCCTGGGGTTGTTGGACGACGCTTCTCAAAATAAATTGAAATCGGCCAACCTCAAGTCTCTTCTCCAAATGCGATAAAAGGTTCGGTTTGATCTCTCCTAGAGGGATCAGATTGCCGAAGGTCCTGGTTTACCCGTTTTTCCCAATGTGAAGCCGGTGAACAGGGGCCTTCGGTTTTGCTCTTTGGTTCTGATCCTTTTACGCCCCATTCTTCGTTTTGGGGTAGAATAGTTACCCGTTGCAGGGTTGTGGGAATGACGGAGGTCGCAATTTATGTCTTTAATGAAACGCATGTTGTCTAGCGTGGGCATTGGATCCGCCAAGGTGGACACCATTCTCGAAAAGGATCGCTACGAGCCAGGCGAAACCGTAGACGCCGTTGTGCGGATTACGGGTGGAAAGGTGGAGCAGCATATTGAGGAAATCTACTTTTCTCTTCATTGCAATTACGAAGCCGAGGTTGAGCGGCATGGGGATGAGCGCACGGAATCGAGAGTGGCTGTATTGGATAAGTTCCGCCTGGGCGAGAGCTTGTTGATTGGCGTGGGCGAGACGTTGGAGTTTCCCCTCTCTTTTGAGCTTCCCATCGATACGCCGATCACCGTTGGCAGGACAAAGGTCTGGGTTCAAACCGGTTTGGATATCAAGAAGGCCAAGGATCCGGAGGATCGGGACTATATTCATGTAGCGCCCGGCCATCTATCCGGCGCTGTTTTCGACGCTATGTACGATCTTGGCTTTGAACTGTTTGAGGCGGAATGTGAGGCTGTTCAGCCAGGCCGTTACAATCAGTTTCCCTTTATTCAAGAATTCGAATTCAGGCCCGTGAAGGGGCCTTTTCGGGGGCGTTTTGACGAAGTGGAAATCGTCTTTTTCCCCGATTACAACAAGGTGGAAGTGCTTATGGAAATTGACCGGCGGGCGCGTGGTTTTGGC
>JBNKOV010001056.1:0-1814 GCA_050294955.1 Holophagae bacterium | reverse complement strand
TGGCCCCCATGAACCTGGCGGCGGGAACCCTCATGTACATACAGGGATACCATTGGCTTGCCCTACAACAACTCGCCTCGCTCACCTTCGTGGCCGACGCCTACCTCATGCAGAAGAAAAGAGCGGGAGAGGGGGGCTTTGGCCCCGTTTGCGAACCGGGGTGATCCAAACGTAAAGAACTGAAAAGGCCAGAGCATCTCAGTACATTTATGGACGAATAACCATCTCCCTTGTCGAAACCTGGGCTCGTTCTAAATACCTTTAGCGCATAATGTTGGTGGAAAATAAAACCTGAACAGATACTGCTTGGGCAACGCTTCGGTAAAAGAAAACTTTAAATTTTGTCCTTACAAAGTGAGATTTTGGTCTCTGTTCCGTCACTAAGAAAGAAGATGGCGACACAATTCTACGGGAGCTGAATTTGTCAGTTCTAGCATCTAACTCTATTGAAGTATGTGGCTTGTCATCTAATAAACGAACTTAGGAGATAGTGGATGGAAAAGAAGATCTTTGTGATTTTGCTCGGCTTGTGTTTCACGACCGGGCTCCTGGCTCAACCCATTTTTTCATTGGACGACGATCCCTCGAATCCCGCATCCGGCGGGCCTTTGGTTCCCGGATTCTTCAGCGCTGAGGACGAACTTGGGTGTCAAAGCATTCAGCTCGGGCCTTCTCGGTCCCTTGCGATTTTTGGTTTTGCAGGGTCCGATATCCTGACGCCCGGACCTGCCTTTTTCGCTCCCATCGTGCCCTTCAATTATGTAGACAGCCTCAGCTCCAATCATGCTTGGAACACCAACAACACGGGACGCACCTTTTTCAGCGTGGATCGTCTCACCATGGGAGTTTGCGGCACAGCACTGCAAGCGCAGTCAACCGTGTGGGACCAGGCAGGGGACACCTTTGCAACTGCAGCGGCGTACACCAACCCAAGAAGTTTTGTCGGCCCATTGGGCGGAGCGCCGGCATGCTGGTCGGGATGGGTCATGCCGACGGCAGGATCGGCGGGATGCGGAAATATCCTCATGGCGGATCAGGCAGCCTGGGGACTGGTGTCCAATTCTCCAAACCCGCCTTGTCCCTTCTGTGACGACAACGTAGACGGCATGGATTGGTTCTACATCAACCATCCCAATAACAACGTCTTGTACTGGACCATGGCCCCCGCAGACGCCTCCCTTTTCGGACTGAACCCGGCTGATATTTATTTCTCACCACCAGCCTTCTCGGGCTTTAACGTTTATGCAACCAGCGGCTCCATGGGATTGGGATGTTGGGGACCGGATAGCATCGACGCTCTTGTTGTTTTCGACAGAAGCATCCAATTCCCCAATCCGGCGCAGCCAGGCGTGGACTATGCATTGTTCAGCTTGTCCCCTTGCTCCAAAACCATAAGCGCCTTGCAGGGCATGGGATTGCCTGTGGACGCAGGAACCATCTTCTTCACCGATTTCCAAGGCAACTTCGCCATCTACCTCTGGAGTTCTGACCTTGGAGCGGGTGGCAACTTCGTAAACGTGGACGCGCTGGACTACCGGTAAACAACTCGCAACGAGCACCATATATTCAATTTCAACGGCCCGATGAGAATCGGGCCGTTTTATGTGCAGAAGCAGAACTGCCGCAACATCAGGGGTCGAAGCCTGGCTCCGTCTTCAGGTAAAACGAAACATGTGGACCCAAACGATTTGGAAACCCGCGCCAACATTTTTGAAGCCGCTTTCCAGTTGGCATGCCGCAAAATCACGCCGGCTCAGTCGCATTGAAAGATGGATGCATTTGAGGCATGAAAAACCAGAGATCGGAAGAGCGTC
>JBNKOV010001055.1:0-1824 GCA_050294955.1 Holophagae bacterium | reverse complement strand
TTTTAACCTCACAGGTCGCAAAAAATCCGATAATGAATCCCAGGAAACAGATTGAATTCGGGATTTCAACTCAACGAAAAAAGGCTCCGTAGACCCATTACGATTGATAAAAGGCATGCTTCACAATGAGGTCCAGTTGGAGACAAATCCGGGTTTTCAAGTAGGATAACATGCATGAATGCATTCAAATCAAGCAGAACATATCAAGCGCCGCCATTGGCGACCCTGCGTTAAATCATAAGACGGGATTCACAAAAAAACAAGATCACCCTTATCCCTGAAAATAAGAAATGCCCGTAAGACCTCCTTGCAGAATTGTAACAAAAGGAACATTTGGAAAATCACGCGGATCATGAGAGGATGTGGGATCGACCATGGTTTTGGTCATGCCTCACATTTTCTACCTCCCAGGGAGTCTGCCAATGAATTCATTAAAATACTGCGCGCTATCCTTCTTTTTAAGTTTATGTCTGGTTGGGTGCAACTCAACTAAAGAGTCAACAGAGGCCAGCCTACCTCAAGCGCCCTCTCCCGCCTTCGTGAAAGATCCCGCTTCCCCTGTTAATGTCATCGCCTTCGGCTCCTGCAACCAGGCAACCCTGCCTCAACCCCTGTGGGAACCCATCCTCTCCAACAAACCCGATCTATGGATTTGGACTGGGGACATCGTTTACGCTGACAACTTTCCCGAGCATGTTCTGGTCGAGCGATATCAAATGCAAAAAAACCAAAAGGATTACGCCCAACTCCGCAAAACAACGCAAATTTTAGGCACTTGGGACGACCATGACTACGGGCTGAACAATGGGGGCAAAGAATATGAGGGCAAAGTGCTCAGTCAAAAACGCCTCCTCGATTTTCTGGACATCCCTGAGGATCACCCTCGCCGAAACAGGAACGGCGTCTATGATTCCATCACCTACGGACCTGAAGGTCAGAGAGTTAAAATCATTTTGTTGGACTGCCGATATCACCGCGATTCCCCTGGTCCGACCGGAGACATTTTGGGTGAGAACCAATGGACATGGTTGGAATCCGAGCTGCGCAACAGCGACGCCCAGATTCATGTTATTGCCAGCGGCATTCAAGTCGTTTCACCCGATCACCCCTTTGAAAACTGGACCCAATTTCCAAAGGCCCTGGAAAGACTCTACAAGCTGATTGGAGAAACAGCAGCGCCCGGCGTTGTGTTCATCAGCGGGGACCGCCATCTCGGCGAAATTTCCATGATCCCAGATTCTCCAGCGGGTTACCCCATCTACGATGTCACTTCCAGTGGACTCACGCATTCCTACGACACCTACACTCACGAAGACAATCGCTATAGAGTTTCAGAAGTATTTCCCAAATTAAACTTTGGTCTGTTCCTTATCGACTGGGAAAACGATTCCATGGAATTGCAGGTGAGAGATCAAAAGAACACGGCAGTGTTAAGCCAGGTAGTGAAAATATCCTCGCTTAAGTAGAAAGGCCCATCAGAGTTTGGTTGGGCAGTTGGACCTTGACCATGTTTAACTGCTCAACCTCAGCAATAGCAAAACATTAAAGCATTCAGGCCATTAATGTAATTTGTGAAAATCACAGTCAAACCGGTCCTAGTTCTACTTTTCGACATATGCACATAAGAGCATAAATGTGCATAAACGGGAGCCTACTCTATGACTTCTGCAGGGGCTACCAATCCACACCTGTGTGGACAATATTGGCCATCACACGATAATCGTCCTCTTCTGAAAAAATCTGGAAAGTACGTAGTCTGACTGAATAGAGTTTCTTAACGAAACATTAGTGATAAGCTTCTCTTTTCGAACCAGATAGGTCATA
>JBNKOV010001054.1:0-1829 GCA_050294955.1 Holophagae bacterium | reverse complement strand
ATAAGGTTGATACCCATGAACCCTTTTGAGTTGTTGTCATCGCTTGCGAACATAAGACTTGACAGCGCCAATAGCACTATGGTCCACGCGAGCTTCTTCATTGCATACCTCCGTTACACCCCAAAGGGTTTTTCTCTTTAATGTTATTTTTGGAAGCTCCACTAGAGCTTAATAGGCCTTGATCTGTTCACCCTGGCTAATGGTCTTGAAACTACCGCCTTCGTTGCCCAACTCGGTAAAGACGACCACTTGCTGACCTGTATTCATTCGGAACTTTCTGACAGCATAGATTTTTTCATCTTCAATCTGTTTAACCTGAGCAGCTAGAGCCTGTTGCGCGTACCAGTTTTCAATATAAGCTTCATCTCTCGCGGCGGTGGCTTCTCCATTCAAGAGTTGATTCAGGTAATTGGAATCTGTTGAATGAATGGGAACAGCAGAACCACTGTTCTCTGCCTGCATAATCTCACTGCCCCCTTCCAACCAGGAGTTTATTTGGGTGGGCATCTCTGGACGCAGGATAAAGAGAACCAGGAAAAAAGCACAAGTAATGGCCAAACCGCCTGCGAATGCAAATGCTACTCGATATCGCGACTGATCTGGCGTAGACATGGCTCGCTTCAAATCACGACGCAAATCCTGTCTGAATGTTTCTACCCTGATATTCGGTTTGGGTAGATTCCTCAAAGCATCTTCGAATTCTTTCATGATCTATGCCTCTTTTCTGCAACGCCGTCTTAAGTTTCTTCAGTGCGCGAAGGGTGCGCATATTCAGTGTGCCGGGTCTTTTTCTTAAGATTTCCCCGATCTCTTTAAACGATTTCTGTTCGAAGTAACGCAAAACAATTAGAGTTTGCTCTCCTGGTTTCAATTCTTGCAGGGCCTTATTCAAGTCCAGGAACATGTGGTTTTTGGCCAGATCCTGTTCTGCATTTTCCAGCTCGGAATCTGTTCGGGAGCTAGCTGGGATGGCCTGGGTTTCCGTTTCGCTTAACGAACCGTATTTCTTTTTACGAAAATGTTCGGTTACTTCGTTGGTGGCAATGCGGTAGAGCCAGGAGGAGAATGAACCCCGGGTCCATCGAAACATCCAAAGGCTCCGCAAGGCCTTGAAGAAGGTCTGGGATGTGAGATCCTCTGCATCAGCCACAGACGCTACACGGTGAAGAATGTAACTGAATATGGCTGAGAAGTAGGTGTCGTAGAGCTGTTCAAAACTAATCAGGTTACCCTTTTCGTCTTTTACTACATGTGTTGATGTCACGCCGGTATCCTTTGTTGTTGCGCTGATATCGTTGCGCCCAACTATATCTACAACGGGCCTTCATCCAAAATATCACGGAATTTTTTGAAAAAATCTAAAAAAAATCGATTTTTTATGGTGATCCAGCTCATAAAAGGGTGAAAAAGCGTGCAGTTATGGTCAGTCCATGGTACATTGCTTCTAGATAATTATGATTCCGGCTTGATAAGCCGTGTCCGCCGTCGGTTTTGGCGTTCTGGATCTATTTTCCAAGGTTGGGTTCGCTGGGTCCTTTGACTCCTTATGGTTTTGGGAAAAATGCCGTTGGTTTGATAAGAGGTCTTGCACAGGCCAGATTTAGAAGGAGCGATGATCATGAAGAGAATATGGGCAAGCCTGTTGGCAGCTTGCTTCGGTTTAACGGGCTTTTGTCAGGTGGTTCGGTACGCGCCGGACCTTCGAATGGATGACCAGATCCATTCCTGGTTGGGGTTTGGCAATCCGGGGCTAGTGGAGGCGACATATCACCTTGTGGGTTATGACGCAGACGGCGTCCTTGTTGGCGAGCGCGATGTGGTCTTGTCTC
>JBNKOV010001053.1:0-1830 GCA_050294955.1 Holophagae bacterium | reverse complement strand
GGTGGAGGTGGGGGTGCTTGCTGCTGGTTGGGCTGCATATTGTTGAGGGTCTGCAGCATGGCTTGCATCAGCTGAGTTTGGGTGGTGAGTAGTTGCTCCAGGTGAGCATTGTTGTTGTTGTTGTTGCTGGGCTGGCCGTTGCACTGGCTGTTCCTTGTGTTCACCATCTGATGGTTTGGTAAAAAGGGAAGAATGAGATCCCACGTAACCCAACTATATGCACAAGGGATATAGGGAAAAATGCTGTCATTTTATTTATCTTAATATAGATGAGGTCGTGGACAAGGTGCCAAAGCATCCCACGACTCTCACTAACACTCACAAGCAAAACATCAATCATCAAAACAAGCGATGACTATCGCCACATTATTACAGACTCGGGTGACTCCTAACGACTGCGGGATCCGGAGGGGGAATGGCTGCTCACTACGGGTTCCTTGCCAGAACTCTGGACCGAGGAGGTAGCCGTCCAAGTGTCTGTGTCAGATGCGTAGAGGTCGCTGGCCTGACCCTCTACCATCCACATGTAGCCTTGGATGGTGGCCTCTGCGTTCCACAACAGGATGTGGAGGGTCTCGATCTCGCGCTGAGCGGTTAGTAGATGAGTGCTCAGCTCCACCATCACATCCTGGTGGTGTACCATCTCCATTCGGGGGATATCCTTTTTCACCCCGTAGGCCTTGAATTGATCCTTCTTCCTGTAGGGCAGGAGGTAGTGGACCGAGTTCTGCAGCCGGCTCTTGTTGCTACGGACCCATGATGTGATAGCCTGCCAGGCAGCATCGGCAACAGCATCGCCACGCGAAGTCCTGAAGGCTGGTCCCTTGTGTCGGCAGAGGATTCTGGATCCGAAGAAAATCTCTGCGATGGCCTTGAACTCCACCCGCCCTAGACACAGAACTTCCTTGATCCTGTATCTGAGAGCGGTGGTGATGCCCAGGTGCTCCAGCAGAGCTTGAATCCTGCCGGCGAGAACTGGAGCTTCGACCCCGAAGGACTCCACCTCATCCGCATCTCGGTACATCTTCTCATCCTCGGTGTCGCTCGGGGGAGGGTACTCTTCGTTGGCCTTGTCTTCTACATCTTGGTCCTTCGGCTGCTGCTGCTCCTCAGCAGGTGAGCCCTGAGACGTTGGGCCCTCGGGGACCACCAGCTCTATCTCAAAAGGCTCCTCCTCCTGTGATGCGTCTTGAGGTGCGTCAGGCTGTGACTCCTGGGGTTGTGGCACATTTTGAGGTGCCAGCTGACCAACGGGCAGTCAGCCGGTGCTCTTGCGTCCGGTACAGTGAGTGCAAGCCATCTATCATTTAGAAAGAGAAGAGTATGAGACCATAAAATTTTATAAAACCAAGAACAAAGAGTAAGGTGATAATTTTGGCAAAGAATTTGAAATATAGATGTCCTTAAGAGCGACTGTTCTAGCTAGGCTGGCGTCCTACAGTCAACATGGCTCTGATACCACTTGTCATACCCCGTTCCGAGATAGCGGAAACAAAGCCTTCATACGTGTGCCCAGGATGTTTAATTCACACGTATAGCAATAATATGATAAACAGATGCCATATTCAATAATACAGAGTACTTATTCCTTACAGAATGACCCATGGGTCTGAAGAAAATATGTCACTATAGCGGAAAACTAAGCGTGACATGAACCTTCACTAGCATCGACCGATGGAGAGGCCCACATAACAATCATCTTTGGGACCAGGCTGAAAATCTTGACTCCACTCCTCAAGTCCATCTAAACAATAATGAAGGAAACTTGACTACACTTATGATTGCTACTTGCAAGTAAAATGAGAGGCCAGACTCGGTTTATATGCAGCA
>JBNKOV010001052.1:0-1838 GCA_050294955.1 Holophagae bacterium | reverse complement strand
GAAATGGTGGCTTTTGCGTGAAAGTTTCATGGGGAAGGGAAGCCAGCCCTACGGCCTAACAGCCTACAATATGCAGCAATTTTCCTGCTTGCTCCCGATCTTCCCAGGTTATCTTCGCGTCCCATGAGGTCGTGGCGTCCCTATTAAACACCACCAACCAACCTTCATCCAAGCCCAGCCGATCTAAATAGTCGATTAGCTGAAGGGCGCCCTGGTCCCGGGTCTGTTCTGCGTATTGAATCTTCAACTCGATGGGGTAGCGGTGCGCGCCCAGGGAAACACAGAGATCAATGCGCCCTCGACCCGCTGAATATTCACGGTTTATGCGCCCTCCGCCATTGACAACTCTTTGAAGGAAGGCTTGAAGAATGAGGTGGGGCGCAGCTTCTTTATATTCGTATTTCTCCACCCAGATATCGCTGTTCTCCCGCCAGAATTGCTGGAACTCTTGAAGCAGAGATCTCATGTCCAAGCGCCCTTTTTGGATAAACCTACCTTCGAGTTCATTAGGCAGATGATACTGGCTATTAAGGGTTAACATGCGGATAATCACCTCCCCGTAAATCGGGTTGGCTGGCGCAACATCACCTTTGCCAGGCTCCAACAGTCCAAGATCGAAGGTGTACCGGGCGTTGTCATCTGTAAAGTCCAGGTTGATCCGTTGGCCCAGAATGACGGGTTCTACAATGCTTCGAACTCGCGGCTCCTTTAGCCGCTCCAGAAGACTGTCGATATGGGTGTCCCGCCTCAGGATAATATTCTCAACCGCTTGTTCTACGTGCTCCAATTTAACGGGTTGTTTGGTATCCCCCTTCAAAAGGTTCACCAGGATTTCCCGAGCAATGGCGTTGCACAGCCAGGGCTGTCCATGGGTGTCATGGGCTACCCTGGCGACACTTTCCGCCGAGAATTCCTGGCCGGTGGCCTCTGTATGTTGGCGGTATAATTCTGCAATCTCGTCTGATGTGAAATTCTGCACCGTTAAGGCTTCGGTCACTACATTAAAAGGACTTGCACTCCCAAGAGTCCCGCTTTCCGGTCTGAGCTGGGCTTTGTAATCTCGGATATTCCTCATGCCAACCAGTGCTGCAGCATGCAAAAAGGGGATGGCCCCTCTTTCCACATAGCCCTGGCGGAGTTGTCGCAAAAATGAAAGCAACGTGTTGTTTGAGAGGCAATCCACCTCATCGAACATAATTACCAGGGGTTTTTTGATCCTGGCGCAGTATTGGGTGATAGCTATTTTTAGAGCCATTTCCGGCGGCGGATCCTGCTCGGTTCCAAAGGTTTTCTCATCCGCGAAAGCATTGTAGCGAATGGCTTCTCTAAGCGAGGATAAGATGATTGGCATACTTTGTTTCGTATCATCCACGCCCTGGGCCGTTTCCACCGAGCAATAGATGGCCAGAAGCTTGCCTTCTTCATTGATCTGGCGCACAACATCCTGAATAAGCGTTGTTTTGCCGGTTTGCCTGGGCGCGTGAACCACAAAAAACGATTTTTGGCGGACCAGTTCCCTGAATCGGGCGCACCGACGCTCAGTGGGAACCATGTAGTGATCCGCCGCCACGCAGGGACCTGCAACGTTGAAGTATTTCTCCAAAACCAGCCTCCACCTGTTATTCTACCCAAATTCCATGTTTCGGTGGGCTTTTAATGTGCATGGCTGTTTTGACCAGGCCTCAAACCAGCCGCGATTCGCCGAGATATTTGAAGGAGAGATGAACCAAAAGGGGGCCCATTCCCGTATTAGAAGATGAGATCATTTTTCCCGACGAAAAGGAGCAGGCTCATGGCCGTGATAACCATGAATTCATTATGCAAACGGTATGGGGATC
>JBNKOV010001051.1:0-1854 GCA_050294955.1 Holophagae bacterium | reverse complement strand
AATGATATCGTTCACCATCCACGATACAGACACCAGTTTTTTTGTATGGAGTGTTCTTAAATCGGATACCCGGCTATAGCTTCTATCGTGAAATGGGAAACAGCCACTTGAACGTTGAGAACTCACCGAGTAAAGAAGGCTAATAATATTAAGCAGATGGGCTTCTACTCCATGGTATATCGCTTTATGACTAACTTTTTTCTTTATAAGATACTTCTTACCTATATCGACATATCTAACCTTCCCTATATCGACATATCTAACCTTCCCTATCTCAATATCACTTGCAGGGTTATTTTCCATTTCGGACCTTTGTACTTGAGACATCGTCAACATGGATGCTAAAACCTGATTCAAATAACACTTCAAATCCAGGAACAGATTGAACCTCAATGGGTCTGACAATCCGTTATCCACCACAAGAAAAACAGTTAGTAGAGACTCAAGGGTCTCAGGAGAGACTGCTAAACCAAAGAAGCGTTTTAAAAAACGATTAAAAGCGCTTTGGAGGTACATGCCAGAATTTTCACCGTTCTTTTCCGCCAGCTTTGAAATTTGAGCTATTTCCTTTTTCCAAAAAGCTTTTCGTTCCTCAAAGTATCGTATGATGGAAGCGTCATGTCCATTATCTCCAAGCTCTTTGTCCAATGTTTCTAGAAGATGGTTGATGTTGGGAATAGTAAAAATGCATGGTGAATTTCTTGGCGTCATGCGGGGCCGCGGCTCAGGCGGCTTTCGCCTCTCTTCTTCTTTTGACAAACGGTAATGGGAAGGCCCAAGCCTGGTGTCCAATGACAAAATAGGCGAATGGTTCCGCTCCCAAAAGAGATGTCCCTCATCTGAATTTCCATTCCTTACCCTGCGCAACATCATATATTTGAGGAACTGATGATCCGCAAGCAGATCCCCCAAAAAACAGGGCTCTGCACCTGGAAAAAGCTCTAAATCATGGCTTCCGTACAGGAGTGGGGTTTGCGCTCCAAGGTGGAACCTTGGTTTTTCCTGGTTTCGGGAGCCTATCAATGACCAGAATCGTTCGATTTCTACAATAGTCCGAGTTAACATTCCCGCATTAACAGCAACGACCGTACTGGGCATCATTTTAAAAAGGTCTTTTTCCTCCTCACTTAGACTCTTGGGATGATTGAAATGGGAGTAGACCCGTTTAAACGCTCTGTGCGCTTTTCCTACTAGTTTCTTAACGTTCTGCGAAGGATGGACGGCCAGGATTTCATTATGCGTCAATTTAGTGAGTTTGGGGTCCTGGATTTGCTGAGCCTGTTGTCTAAGGGTATTTGAAAAACCCACAATGCTATGACTGAGTTCAAATAGGGGTTCAGAAAGAAACCGTTCCTCCTCGGGTATTTCAAGCAACGGCGCAATGCCACAGTCCTGCATGATCGCCATCGCCTCACGAACAGTCAGGTATTTAATTTTTTGAACCGATGCCTCCATAGGCGCCAGATAATTGCCTCGGGCCAAAAGCATGATATCAAAATAGCCATCGCAATACATTGGCCTGAGCACACCTGGCTTATGCTGGTAAAAGAGGCTGCTTTTGTCATCCATCTCAATGCCTGCCAGAATTGTAAGAAAAGCAAGAGAATGCACCCATTCGAATTGATTGATCACAAGGGCCTGATTCAATTTTAACTTGAATAAACCCAGCAATTGCTTTTCTCGATTCTGACTCTTTTTAATAAGGTTTTGGCCCTTTTTAGCCTCGAAACCCCAAAAATCTAAACCACCATTGGTGTGGTTTAAGGAGATGGGCCTGAAATGGGCGCGATAATGCTTGCTTCCCACCAATTCCCGACGACCGACTTTGCCCTCATAGCTCGACCAGATTTTCCA
>JBNKOV010001050.1:0-1869 GCA_050294955.1 Holophagae bacterium | reverse complement strand
TATTCGGTGTGCCGGGAGTTGAGCTCTTGGATGACTTCCAATACGTCTCTTCTGCGAACCATGCCCACCAACTTGCCGAGTTCGTCCACTACGGGCAGTTTTCGGTAGGGCGTGTGCATGAAGATATCCGCTACGGCGTTGAGCCCTGTTTCCATGGACAGGGTCTTAACGCCCTCGGTCATGTACTTGGACACCGGACCGCCTGGCAGGACGTTGTCATAGGTGTCGTGAGCAACAAGCGAAAGGCAGTCTTTTTCTGAGATGAACCCCACCATGCGGTCTTCGCTGTCCACGACGGGGGCGCCGCTTATTTTGTGTTTGAGCAGTATTTCTATGGCCTTGTATATGTCTGTGTCTGGCGAGACCGTGACATATGATCTGGACATGAATTCTCCCGTATGGGGATAATGTTCCCGTTTAGGTTCAGTAAATTTGGCTGTGTAGCTGGCGACCATGCACGACCTCCTATTCTTCGTGGAATCTACAGATATTGAAACTATCTTTGCACAATAAGGCGGGATTTGTCAATTGATGAATTGCGCTGCGAGATATGGAAACCCGGTCAGGCCGCCCCTTTGTTCTCTCTATCCAGCATATTGAAAGCTGGTTTTCAACAAAGATGCGATGACCTATTCCAAGGGTTTTTCGTGATATAATCCCAGCCTGCGGCGCGGGCCGCATTACGCCGGAGGATGAATCGATGAATGTTAAGTTTGAAGGAACGGATCAATACTACCTCTCAGACGAGCTGGGCGCTATTGTGAATATGGCCATTACCATGGAGAAACCGCTGCTGCTGACGGGCGAGCCCGGCACAGGCAAGACCCGCCTGGCCTTTGAGATTAGCCGAGCGCTGAATGCGGGGCTTGAGGTGATGCGGTGTAAGTCCACAATTAAGGGCGAAGAGGCGTGTTATGTGCAAGATACGGTGCTTCGCCTGAACGACGCTCGATTTGGCTCAGGGGAAACGGGCAGGGATGTGAGCCAGTTTTTCGATTATGTCATCTGGGGTCCCATTGGACGGGCCTTCCGATCCGAGGATCGAGTGGTGCTGCTGATCGATGAAATTGACAAAACAGAATCCGATGTTCAAGACAACCTGCTGGATGTATTGGAAGAGAATCAATTCGACATTCGGGAAGTGAACACGACGATCAAAGCCAAGAAACCACCGATTATCCTCATTACTTCCAACGCAAAGCGTGAATTGTCCGATCCCTTTCTCAGACGGTGTTTCTGTCATCACATCGCCTTTCCCACGCCAGAGGAAATGCGGGAAATTGTGGCCCTGCACTACCCTGAAATTCCCGAGAAATTATTGAAGGCGGCCCTGAATATTTTTTATGAATTAAGAGATCGGGGTTATGAGAAACCGCCAGCAACGGGTGAACTCCTCAACTGGCTGGGCGCTTTGCAACACAACGGGGAAACGCCCAAAAATGCGGATGACATCAGCCATCCCGGCATTCTTCTCAAGCGCACGGGTGATATTCTGGCCTGGCGCAATAAGACGGACCGCAAACCCAGATCGAGGTGGTAGGCCTTGGCTTTTCTTAAGTTCATCTACCTTTTAAGAGATTACGGCATCCTTGTGGGCGCTCAGGAAATTCTGGACTTTTACAAGGGTCTGGAAAAAGGGATTGCCAATAATCTGGATGAACTCTTCCTCTACGCCCGGCTGGTTTTCGTGAAGAAGCCGGAACACCTCGACCGTTTTGAACGGGCCTTTTCCCTTTACTTTTTTGACATCGACATTCCAGCAGTGGCGATGGGAGATCCGGAACTCCTTAGAACCAAGCAGTTCAGACAATGGCTGGAGGAAGCGATCAAACGAGGCGACATTCCCAAAACAGCCCTGTGGAATCTTTC
>JBNKOV010001049.1:0-1872 GCA_050294955.1 Holophagae bacterium | reverse complement strand
GCCATTACCCTGATGCAGGAACACCTGGCCAACCATGGGCAGGACATGGCGGTTCAGTTGTTGCTTGCCCGCCTATTGGCCAAGCATGGAGATCCAGCTCAAGCAGAAACCCTTTGCACGTCTGTTTTGGAGGTCATGCCGCAGAATCTCGACGCCTGGATTGTGCTGGGAGATGTGGCCTTGGGAGACAGTAGAAGAGATGACGCTCTGAATGTAGCCGACCAGATATTGAAACTAGCGCCCGCCAATGATTGGGCTCTTGCAGTTAAAAGCAGCAGCGACTAGTCCGGGGCAGGGACAGCCCCGACGGTTTCCCGTACAGGGCTGACGCCTATCATCTTAAAGCGGTGTTACCGTGCATTGGCCGGGGTTGCCGCATTTACAGTCGTTTATGTCCGGGATGAACGACTCACACACATCGCTGTCGTCGCATACTGCTGCATTGTCAGGGTTTTCCGAATAGAGCATGTAGCCCGTCGCGCCGCACAACCCGTCGCTGTTGCTGAAAAACACGTCCATTAAGGTCTGCTGGGTGCAGGTATACATTCTCATGGTTGAATCGGGATTGGCGCAACTGTTAAATACCCAGAGGTATTGCAGTTCGGACAATCTTGGGAACATGGCTTTGTCTGTGCCCTTCATGCCTGATAATTGCAATACGGTGACTCTCTCCAAACTCGGGAACACGAATTCCGAAAGCTGAGGACTATGTCCAAGGGTTAACTCACTGAAATCATACTCGCTTCCAGTGGGCAGCAACTCTTTGAGGTTGGGAAAGGCTATGTGTTGGAGATTCAGCATGTCATCGATGATCAAATAGGAGATGGATTCAAATCCGGCTGACAATCGCTGGAGATTCTTCATGCTGATTTCTTGCACCAAGTCGTTGCCTTGAATGAAGATGTAGGCTTCGCCATAATCCTCTAGGGCTTCTACCGTTCTGAGGATTGGAAAGTCAATGTCTCCCAAGGCCGGGTTGTACCGAATTTGGAGATAGGCCGTGCCGGCGTTGCTCGCTGTGATTCTTTCCAGCTTCGGCGCATTCAACAGGGCCAGATTGTCATTGCTTTGCACCCTGAGATAGGCGTCGTAATCGTCGTTGTCGATGATCATGAGCTGGGGCAAGTCCAATGTTGACAGGCTTTGGTTTCCCACAATTTCCACCTTGCCTGCAGTGCGCAGAGATGGAAATGAAATGCTGGTCATGGAGCCTGGCTGATTGTAAGATATGCGGATTGATTTTTCAACGCTCGTGAGGTTGGGGAAAGACACGGACAATACATTGGCCGAGTTGCTTCTAATGTCAATCTTCTCCACAGTGCTGTGGGTGAAGACGTAATGCCCTGAATTGGCAGGGCTCTGGTAACAACATGGCGATGAACATCCCACGTCGTTAATTAAGATGATATCTTCGGTGCAATTGGGTGGCGCCTTGGAAAATCCTGCTGCAGATAGACTTAGCAGAATGAATAAAAAAAGGTCTCTCATTATTTTAACTTCCTTGGTGTTGTTTTGCGTTTACTTCCGTCCAGATTGAATTGGATAGATGAAATGGATGCCTGGCTCGAACTAACAGTGTTATAATAACGGAAGTTTGGATGAGTAAATGTAAAACATGGGGTTTATTTGGCTGTGTGCGCAGAGATGTTTTATGGTTTTTAGTCGCATGGATCGGCCGATAGAGAAAATCAGGCTTTGAGAAAATGTGGCGCAGCAGGGTTTTAGGGCATCACTTTTTACGATATTGGGGTTCCAGCTCTACGCCCAGTCCGTCGGCCATGCGATTGATAAAATTGAAGTAGGACGCGATCTGGCAGGCGTCCAGAATGGCCCGTTCGGAGAGGCCGGTCTCTCTCAGTTTGGCGACATCTT
>JBNKOV010001048.1:0-1877 GCA_050294955.1 Holophagae bacterium | reverse complement strand
GCTACAGCGCCCTTAGTTTATTGGGGATTCGCTTCCCCAAAGGCGAAGAAATGGTGAATGCCGCCACCCGAAAAGAGCTGCAACGGTTTGAGGCGGAATGGGAAGGCCGAACCATCGCCGATCTGGCCAATCTTCCAGAGATGACCTCCCCAGAAAAGCGCCTGGCCATAAAAATCCTCACCAATCTCGTCCCGCTCTGGAACCAGTCCTTTCAAACGGAAGGACGGCGAATCATGCTTTTGGCCCTCAGAGGCATCAACCTGTCGGTGGCCCACGGAAACTCCGCACACTCAGCGGTTTGCTATTGCCTCTACGGCATGTTTTCGTCGGAATGGCACAACCATCCCCGGGTGGGCCTGGAGCTGGGAAAGCTGGGAATGGCCCTCGCACAGAAATTTGGATCGGGGCTGGCCATCTGCAGGACCAATAACATTTTTGGCGCCTTTATCAACCACTGTTCATCCAACGCCCGAACCAGCCTGAACTACCTGGAGGACGGGTTCCGAGCCGGTAAGAACTATGGCCAGCCCGTCTACGCAGTCTACGCGCTGGTTCATAAACTGGTTATTCGCTACCTGGTGGAGCCCAAGTTGGCGGACGTCTATCGGGCCTCTCAGGAGTACCGGGATTATGTGAGCCGAACGGGATATCGAGAATTTTTGGATTTCCTATTGTCCTATCAATGGATGTTGGACAAACTCATGGGCCACTCCGACGCGTTTTTTGAGTACCAACCTTTTATCAACCGCATTTCCAGCTACCAGGACAAGATCCCCATGTGCCTTCATTACCTGAATGAAGCCAAAATCGCCTTCTATCTGGAAGACTATCCAAGGGCCGTTAAGATGTCGTACAGAGTGCGAGAGCATATCGGATTCCTTACCGGCTCGCTCCTGGTGGCCGAACATGTCTTCTTCGAAGCAATGAGCATGGCCGCGCTCTACCCTTCCGCCACCATTGAGGATCAAAAGCGTTTCTTGAGGAAGATTGAAGAGCACAGCCGCAAAATGGATTTTTGGGCGGATCACTGCCCAGAGAACTTCCTGCACCTGAAGCTGCTTGTGGAAGCCTCTTTCCACGCCTTGCACGAACAGCATCTCGACGCCATGCAGGTTTTTGACCAGGCCATAGAAGCAGCGCAAGGCCAGGACTCTCGGGCCTGTGAAGCCCTGGCCAATGAACTGGCCGGAAAGTTCTACCTGAACAAGGGCCGCAGAAAAATCGCCACCATCTACATGACAGACGCCTTTGTGGCTTACGAAGAATGGGGCGCTGTGGCCAAGTGCCGCCAACTGGAAGCCCGGTATCGAGAATACATTAGAATGGAATTCGCCGGGTTGGACGCCAACGCGGACCGCAGCGGCATGACCTTCCCCCAGCGGCAGGAAACCGACTTTGTCTCCCTGCTGCGCACCTCCGACCTATCTATGGAAGACCTGGACCATGAAACGGTTATCGAGAACATGTTGAATCGGGCCATGGAGGAAACCGGCGCCCGCTCCAGCTTCCTGCTGCTGCGCAAGTCGGGGAGCTGGCGCGTGAAAGCCGAAGGCTGGTGTGATGAGCGGGGCGTGGCGGTTCTCAGGGGCATTCCCATTGACGACTGCGTGCGAATCACGCCGCGAATCATTGATCGCGTACTGGAAACCAAAATGGCGCTTATTCTCAAAAACGCCTCAAAAGAAGGAAGCTACACCCAAGATCCACGGATTATCCGCAACAAGAGCAAGTCCATCCTTTGCGTGCCCGCCTTCAAGAACAACCGCCTGCTCAAAGCTTTGACAGGCCTAACAATATACGAATTTGAACAGCTGCTGCCCCAATTTTCCCAGGTTTTGCATGAAGCGGCCTGTCAGAAAGAGAGGCAAAGAAAGCCG
>JBNKOV010001047.1:0-1891 GCA_050294955.1 Holophagae bacterium | reverse complement strand
CCAAAAGCTTTGTCGAGCGATAATATCGGCTCCATCGTGGAAGATGACAACGGAATTCTCTGGGTAGGAACCTGGGGCGGTGGTTTGAATAGACTTGACCCCATGATCGATGAAGCCAGAGCTTTCAGAATGGTAGAAGGTCAAGAAGATTCTCTGAGCAATGATTACATCCACAGTATTCACAGAGACGGGGACCTATTATGGATCGGCACAAGAGAGGGCTTGAACCGATTCGACACCAAAACGGAAAAATTCAAACGGTACCTGGCAACTGGGAATCAGCCTGGATCGCTTCCCCACAATCGCGTATCATCGGTTCGCTGGGATGGTCAGTCCGGCATGTGGTTGGGCACCGATGAGGGTTTGGCGCATTTTGATCCAAGCACCTCCGCCATTAAGAGAGTAAAACCCTCTGGTTCCTTGGATCTGGGTCATGCTCGCATCATTGATATGATCCTGGACAGCCAGGGTCGGCTTTGGGTAGTAACCGCCAGGCGCTTGATTCTCTGGAACCCGAAAGACCTCACCTACAGGGAAATTTACCCTGGCTCGCTTGCTGAATCATCCGACTACGCCACCAGGGTGTACGAAGACAGAAAAGGCAGAATCTGGTGGGGTTCTATATACAATGGACTTTGGATGTATGAGGATGGCAAGACTACGTCTTTCCGCCATAATCCAAACGACACGCTGTCCATCAACAACGACCATGTTCGAGCACTTTTTGAAGATCGCTCTGGCAATCTATGGGCCGCTACTCAAAGCGCCGGCTTGAACCGATTAAACCTGAATCCGCCTAATTTCGCCCATTATTTTTATGTAGCGGGGCAGGGTTTTCCAAATAGCGCCATTCACCAGATCATTGAGGAAAAAGAAGACGTGCTTTGGCTGGCCAGCAGTCGCATGGGCATGACCCGTTGGGACAGAAAAAACAATGCTTATCAATCCTACCTGCACGATCCCACGAACCCAAAGTCCTTGAGTGACAATGGCGTAAACTGCATTACCTTTGATAGAAACGGTGTTTTGTGGGCGGGGACCTTTGGTGGCCTGAACCGCATGGAATCCAACGGCGGATTCAGCCATTTCACGCCCGAGTTGGACAATCCCAACAGCCTTGTTCACGACGACATCTTCTCCCTTTTGGCGGACCGGGACAATATCCTGTGGATCGGCTCCAAGGATGGCCTATCTCGATATGACGGCAAACATTTCCGCAATGACGTTCAGACCCAACAACCCGGGAGCATTGGAAGAGGTCAGGTTGAGTGTATTTTCCAGGACTCAGCAGGCACGGTCTGGTTAGGCTTGAACGATGGTGGATTGAACAGACATCTTCCTGAAACAGACCAGTTCAAGGTCTACTTGCCGGACAGCAGAAATCCCACAAGCATCAGTGATGACAAAGTCTTATGCATAGCGGAAGCGGCAGATGGTTTGTGGATTGGCACCTTTGGACGAGGGCTCAATTTCATGGATCCCACCACAGAAAACTTCAAACACTATCTCCAGGAAGATGGACTGCCCAATAATGTCATTACCGGAATTCTACCCGACGGCAAGGGCTCCCTTTGGATAAGCACTTTCAAGGGATTAAGCCACATGATTATTCAAGAGGAAAAGTTCATAAATTACGACTTCCTCGACGGTCTGCAGTCAAATCAGTTCAGCAAGAACTCAGCGCTTCGCTTAGACTCCGGAGAAATGTTATTCGGGGGAGTGAAAGGCGTCAATGCCTTTTACCCCGAGCGAATTAACAAAGACAGTTACCTCCCCAATGTGGTGATTACCGGTTTAAAAATCAGAGGAAAGCCCATACCCAGACAACTGGTTGACGGCAGCGTGGAGATCCTGAAACCCGATGAAAATTTCATGGAATTCGAATTCGCCG
>JBNKOV010001046.1:0-1893 GCA_050294955.1 Holophagae bacterium | reverse complement strand
GCTCGTTGACTCGAAAATGGACATCGCGCTTTAATTTTGGCTCTTCGATCGAAGGATCCAACCAACAAACCAGCCAATGACACAAGGGAAAAAAGTCTAGAATCTTTTCCCTTGTGTGATTTTATTTTAGGCGGCGCCAAAGATTTATGTTGATGAGGTCTTTATCAAGCCTTCGGCGGCTGCCAGAGTTCAATTTTTGTACCGTCTGGATCAACGATCCATCCAAACTTGCCGAAATCGCTGTCTTCGGATTTATCCACCACCGAAACGCCTTCATCTTTCAGGCGGGCCAGAAGCCCATCCAAATCACGCACCCGGTAATTGGGCATGTATGGCTTATTGCTGGGATTGAAATATTGGGTGTCTTCTTTGAAAAAAGTGAACAAGGACATGTCCTTCCGACTTCGGTCATGAGTGTCCACCTGGTGAAAACAAATACAACCCCCTTTGTCTGGCTCGATGCCCAGTTTCTCAGCGTACCAGGCTTGGAGTGTCTCGGGATCTCTGGCTTTTAAAAACACCCCGCCCAATCCAACCACATGGGGGAATGGCTCACTGGAAGTGAAATTGTTGTTGGCGTCCAAATCAGATGGCGGTTCCCATAACTCCAATCGGTTGCCTTCAGGATCCATAACCCAACCAAATTTGCCATATTCAAATTCTTCAGTTTTCTCGTCCACCAAACAACCCGCCTCACGTAGTGAAGCCACGAGGCCATTAAGATCATCCACCCTGAAATTAATCATATAGGGCTTTGTAGACGGTTTGAAATAGTCACTGTCAGATTTGAACGGCGCCCAGATGGTCTGGCCAATTCGCTCCGGATCCTCCGGTTCACGCCAGTGAAAAGCGGGATATTGCATGCCAAACGGCATCTCTCCAAGATGCTTTCCATACCAGGATTTTAATGCTTCCGTATCTTGACACTTAAAAAAGAATCCGCCAATACCAGTAACCTTCGCCATTCTCCCCTCCACTATTTCTAATTGGTTTAATGTGATTGTCTTGTGAGACTTTCGAGCAATGTATTTATCTGATTGGTCACACGGCTTTTGTTAACATCGGAATCCAACTGCCGGCACATGCGGACAGCGGTTTCCCGACCCTGGTAATAACCGAATTTATAGGCCACTTCCCGAAAGCCCAATTTCCGGTAGAAGGCCCGCGCCGCATTGTTGCCAGCCCGCACTTCTAAAATAATTCGACGCGCATCGGCGTATCGAGCGGTTTTTTCCAGCCAGGCTAGGAGCGCTCGCCCCAAACCCCGTCCTCTGAAGGCCGGCAAAACAGCCAGCAGGTTGAGATGAGCGTGCTCTTCCGCAAAGGACATGATGGCGAAACCAGCGAACTGTCCTCCAAACTCGCCCATGAGAACCGTGGTGTTGGGATCGCGAATCTGGCGGGCAATTCTTGGCGGCGTCCATGACCAGGTCAATTTATTTTCAATGAGATCCCTGGCGCATGTTGCAAGATCCATTGCATCACTGTACCTGGCCAATCTGAAAGAAAATTTTCCGGACATCGCTAGCAGCCTCTCCTTGAATTACCCTAATGAACGAGCTGATCAGTTGTTTGTTTCAACCAGTTTTTCCAATTCCTCTTTATTATAGCCTACCTCAATGGCGACCTGTCCGACAACCAGATTTATGTTAGCTTCCACTTTTAAGGAACTGATGGTCTGTCTCTTTGCAGCTCTGGAGGCGACAAATTCGATGATGTCTAAGGCATGGTCCACGGTTTTGGTCAGGGGATCTTTAGCCAAATCGCGGGTCTTGTCCCCGACGCCTTTTACACTGTGCATCGCCTTATCCAGCAGACCTCCAGTAGGGGCCAGCGGCGGGGCTTGCGGTACAATCGGCGCCAAGGGCAATTCAGGCGGTGTTGCTTCACCTG
>JBNKOV010001045.1:0-1893 GCA_050294955.1 Holophagae bacterium | reverse complement strand
ATCGCTCAGAAAAGAACGGGACACCATTCGGGAAAATAGCCGGAGAATTCAGGCCAAGGTTGAGGTTATCCGCGACGTCATCCACGCCCAACAGACCTACGCGACACGAGGCTTCCAAAAGGAGGAGTCTACCCTTGCCGAGGTTATTGAAGAGGCCCTTGCTATCCAGAAAAACGACATTATCAACCACCAGGTTAAAGTAAACCTGAACCTGGACAACAACCCGAAAATCCATATCCACAAGAATAAGTTGATTCACGTGGTGGTCGATCTCATAAAAAACGCTTGCGAGGCCATGCCCGACCGCAAGCAAATGACCATTTCCACCGAAACCGACCACCAGCACGTTTACCTCAAGATCTCCGATACGGGAAGAGGCATTTTGCCGGAGCATCTCAACCGCATCTTCAATCACGGATTCACCACCAAGAAAAACTGCCTGGGTTTTGGTCTTCACGCCTGCGCCAACGCCATGACCGAGATGGGAGGCGTCATTAAAGTAGAAAGCAAGGGTCTGAACATGGGGGCCACCTTCACTTTGCAATTCAACTTAGAGAAACAGTACCAGGCCGTTTCTTAACAGGGAATTAAGGCAAAAACAGAAGGAACGACAGAGCGAAACCATTCAAGAAAGACATGCTGGAATACGCTGACGTAAACCAAATCAATAGATTCAAACCCAAACAGCCAGCCTCTCGGGCAAGGCCAGGAAAAAAGGGAAAAAAACAACCACAATGCAGGCAATAGGAGTTTTTTACAGGAAAAAACGCCGCGGCTGATGCCAAAACACGAGGAAACGCAGAGCAAGCAAATTACCGCCGTTACAATGCTCTTAGAACACGCCGAGATCGCCATATTATAGCAAAACCGGACTTTAGCCGCCCGAATTCACTTTTTACTATGCTACAATATTTCTTCCGGGTTGAGTTTTAGCACTCAGCCCAGCTTGCTAGCCCGCCGAAAAAGCAGCAAAGCATACCCCCTTTATATCCCCAATTGACATGAACCCGTGGTGCGGTGGTGGAAAAACCAGGCCAGAGGTGTATTCATACCAATGAGATATAAGATTTTTACCACCATGTTGGGATCTCTCGTATTCACAACCCTGTTGATCATGGGCATCACCATGTTCATGCATTTCGAAAAAGCGGACACATGGGTAAACTCCCAAATTCAACACACCAACGAGCTGATTCGGACCTACGCTCGCATCGCCTTTACCCAGGAAGATGGCCAATGGGCCAGGAAAAACCTGACCAGGCTTCATAGCCAAACCGCACTGGAGTATATCGTGGTTTACGATGGCGGGAGGATCCCGATCCTGGAAATCCCTGAAGGCGTGGCAGCCACCTTGCAAGCGCCTGATCTAGAACAAGATGGAAAACTTCTTGGAGATGTCCTGCAAGCCTACCACACCGCGCCTTGGGTGGCCGACGGCTATGGCGAGATACGAACAGGCTTCAACCTCAATTCGGGCAAGAAGGCCACCAGAAGATTTCTGTTAATGATGATGGTTACAGGCATGACCATATGCAGCCTTATGGTTCTATTCAACTTCTGGAGAATGCGTCACATCCTGCAACCCCTGAGCAGCGCCATTGAGGCCATGAGGCGAATCGCGAAGAACCAGCCCCACAACATCCCCAGAAAAGAGTTGGCCAGACTGGGCAGATTGGGGACGGCCCTATCCGACGCAAGCCTCGCTCTACAAGGGGCCTGCGATCAGTTAGAGGACACCCGAAAAGAACTGGCTATCTATAAACGAGAGACAAGTCGCAACATAGAAGAAACCTGCCTCAGGCTGGGCGAAATGCAGATCGGGGGAGAGATGGAACGCTTCATCCCCTCGGGCGACAAGACCTTTGATCGACTGATAGAGGGATTGAACAGTCA
>JBNKOV010001044.1:0-1902 GCA_050294955.1 Holophagae bacterium | reverse complement strand
TATTAGAGCATTACGGGTATAATACATTGCGTACGGTCCTATTGTTGAAAACCATGGTGAGGATACGCTTAGATGCCCATATAAGGACTATAGTAGTCTTAACAGGTAGCAAGCTAATAGGGATTTAGTCGAAGCGAGGCCCTATTATGAAAAGGCCCTGGCGATCTTTCTCAAAGTCCTGAGTGTGGAACACCCTCTAACGGCAAATGCCCTAAACAACCTGGGTATGCTTCTCATGTACATGGGTGAGTTTAGCGCGGCGAGACCCTACTTAGAGCAGGCTCTGGCGATAAGTAAGAAATTGGTGGGTGAAGATCACCCTGAAACCGCGAGGTTCCTCAATAACATGGGTACGCTCTCCTATTTTGCAGGAGACTTTTATCTATCTATTTTACATCACCAACAAGCTGTTGATATTGCAGAATCCCGGTTGGGTTATGATCATCCAGACACAAGTTTGTATAGGAAGAACCTGGAAACTGTGAAAGCCAGCTCCTTTCAATAGGTGGCTCCAAAGGCTGGATAGTGTAGTACGGTGGGCTCTTGCTTTGTCTTTATGTGAATGCGGTAGTTTGCTGTTTATGCTTTGGTCTTTTTTGAGGTTGTTCCTTTTTGCTGTCTAGGACCCTCGGTTTTTGGTCTGGTTTCAATTGGAGAATACCCCTAATATTTTTGGCTTTTTGGGTGGTTAAATCGGGGGTTATCTGCTTTGTAAGACGGTCATGCTTGAATCCGGCGATTTGTGTGGAGCGCTGTATTTTGCTGAGAGTTTTATGCATGATTGGGGGGGACATTACACTCCCGATAAAACGTATTTGGGGTGTTTTCCCATGGTTGTGGTTCGGGCGCAGTTCAGCAAGTGCAAATGTAGGAACCTGCTCCCCGCGTTTCTCCAAAGCAAACTGGTATATCCAGGACCCGGTTTTGGTAAAGCGGCGCTCCAAGCTTTACAGTGGAGCGCCGCGATTTCTTTAGCTGGTCTTCCTATTTCTTGTCAGTTTAATAGCTGCTGCCATTAAGGTTAGAACAAAGGCTAGGAGGCCCCACTGGGTTAAAGTGGGCACCGCGGTGATGATCGTCACCGTGGCCGTGTCGGTGTTGTTGGTGTCGTCTGCCTCGGGCTCAAGGGCTGTGGCTGTGGCGCTGTTGGTGATGGGATGGTTCGATGCGCCTGCCGCCAACACCGTTATATCCAGCGTAATGGTCTGGTCTCTGGGCAGGTCGCCTACGGTCCAGATTCCCATGGCTGGGTCGTACTGGCCCTGGCTGGCCGTTGCTTCGACGAATTCCAGGCCAAGCGGCATGATGTCTTCCACCTCTACCTGAGTCGCATTGCTGGGTCCCAGGTTGGTGAGTTGGATGTGGAAGACGGCCTGCTCGCCGTTGGCAACCACCTCGGGGTCAACGGTTTTGGTGAGGGCCAGGTCTATCAGGGTGTCCACGTTGATAATGGCGTTGTCCTGATCGTCCTCGCCGGGATCTCCGTTGTCCGGGGTACTGTCGATGTCGGTCTGGTCTATGGCGATGACTTCAGCGATATTCTCAATCACGCCCAACGCCAGCACCTGAGCCTGGATATCCAGCTCGGCCGTTTCCGAGACGCCCAAGGCGTCTATGGTCCACAGTCCAGTCAGGTTATTGTAGGAGCCTGCATTGCCCGACGCATTGACGAAACTCATGCCGGCTGGCAGAATGTCCCGCACCACAATGCCTGTCGCCTCATCCGGTCCCTGGTTCACCAGGGTCAAGGTGTAGGTGGCAATGTCGAAGTAGCCCGGGTTGGTTGGGCTAATGGATTTGCTCAACTCCAAATCCACGCCAGGATTGCCTACAACTACGGCGGCATCGTCGTTGTTGTTGGGATCGGGATCGATCTCAGGGGCGGATACCGCAGCAGCATTG